>JBJMNM010000663.1:0-12406 GCA_045804305.1 Gemmatimonadaceae bacterium
ACAGCCGCCTCGGATGGAACGCGATGGGTGGGAGCAGGGACATGTCGGGCGCCCTCGGCCTCTTCCTGCGCGATCACGTGCTCGCCGTCGGCGGCTATCGCGTGTCCGCGGCGACGGTAGACTCGGACCTTGTGACGCGAGTGCACCGATATCTGCACGAGCAGGGGGCGCCTTCCGACGTCTGCTTCGTGCCTGACGCCGTTGCGTGGTCGGCGCCGGCTCCCACGAGCAATGAGCTCGTGCGGCAGCAGGCGCGGCGACACCGCGGCCTGATCGAGCTGCTGGTGTTGAATCGGGATCTGCTCCTCCGGCCGCGGTACGGCGCGACGGGCCTGCTCATGTTTCCTTATCTGCTGATCGCAGAAGCGCTGGACCCCATCATGGAGCTCGTGGGATACTTCTGCCTGATCGCGGCGCTCTTCGGGGCGACTGGCTGGGGGTTCGTCGCCCTCTTTCTCCTGGCGGCGCCGGCGTACACGACGCTGATGACGACGTGGGCCGTGCTCCTCGAGCGTTCGAGTGGATCCGTCGGGGCCGCCCGGGCGGGCGCGAGCCTCTACCTCTGGGCGCTGGTCGAGCCGATCGGCTATCGCCAGATGCTGCTCTGGTCGCGCCTTCGCACCTCCTGGCGGTTCTTGCGGGGCAGGCACAGCAGCGGCACACCGCGCGACGTCGCGGTGAGCCGGGGCAACCCGCTGTCGGAGGGCATCTGACGACCTCGTCTCGCTGCTGACGTCGCCCGCGAGCGTGATGTATCTTTTTCATGACGAGGGCGCGCGCCGCGCGCGCCCGGTGACATTGACGCCAGCGAGTCCCTGCGATGCCTGAGAACCGCCTGCAACGGCTGCACGACGCCGGCCAGTCCATCTGGCTGGACTTCATAGATCGCCGCATCCTCCGTGACGGAGAGCTGGCACGCCGCATTCGAGACGACGCGCTCACGGGCATGACGTCGAATCCGACGATCTTCGAGAAGGCGCTGGCCGAGGGCTCGGCCTATGACGATCAGCTGCGCGGCGCGCCCGCCGGCCGCACCGCCATGGAGTTGTTCGAGCTCGTGGAGACGTCCGACGTGCGCGACGCCTGCGACATCTTCATGCCGGTGTACGAGGCGACCAACGGCGGCGACGGCTACGTGTCAATCGAAGTGTCGCCGAGCTCGGCGAACGACGCGCACGCTACCGTCGCCGAGGCCCAACGCCTGTGGGCGACGGTGGGCCGCCCCAACGTGATGATCAAGGTGCCGGGCACGGCGGAGGGCGCCATTGCCGTCCGCACGCTGATCGGCGCGGGGATCAACGTGAACATCACGCTGCTGTTCGCGATCGAGGCGCATCGTCGCGTGATCGAGGCGTATCTCGCCGGGCTCGAGGATCGCGTCAAGGCGGGCAAGCCGATCGATCGCATCGCGTCGGTGGCGTCGTTCTTCGTGAGCCGCGTGGACGTGGAGATCGACAAGCGGCTCGACGCGATGGCCGCCACTCTCTCGGGCGCGGAGCGCGATCGCGTGCTCGGCCTGCGCGGCAGGGCGGCGATCGCCAACGCGAAGCTCGCGTACAAGCTGTTCCGCGACGAATTCTCGACGCCGCGATGGGCGGCGCTCGTGGAGCGCGGCGCCCGCTTGCAGCGGCCGCTGTGGGCGAGCACGAGCACGAAGAATCCGGCGTACCGCGACGTCCTCTATGTCGAACAGCTCATCGGGCCCGACACCGTGGACACCATGCCGCCCGCGACGATCGAGGCCTTCCGCGATCATGGGGAAGTCCGCCGCACGGTCGACGCCGAGATGGCCGATGCGCAGCGCACGATCGCCGAGCTCGCGCAGGTCGGCATCGCGATGAAAGAGGTGACGGACAAACTGCTGCGCGAGGGATTGGCCAGCTTCCAGAAGAGCTTCGACTCGCTCACCGCCGGCCTCGAGAAGAAGAGCGCCGCGCTGGGCCGCGAGATGGCGTCCGCCCGCTGAGCCGTCACCGGGGCGAGGCGGCGAGCCGGTGCCGCCGTCCTCGCTCCGCTCCCGTCACTCCGATCCACACCCAGTGCCTTATCCACGCACGAAGATCGTCTGCACCCTCGGCCCAGCGACCGCCAGTCGCGAGATGCTGCAGAGCCTGATGGAAGCCGGGATGAATGTCGCCCGGCTCAACTTCTCCCACGGCACGCACGATCAGCACGCCAAGACGGTGGCACTCGTGCGTGCCACGGCGGCTGAGCTGAACCGCCCGATCGCCATTCTCGGTGACCTCCAGGGTCCGCGGATCCGCATCGGCGACCTCGCCGAGCCGCGGAAGGTGAAAGACGGCGAGGACATCGTCCTCGTCGCCGGGGAGAATGCCGGGCCCGGTCAGCTCCCGACGACCTACGAGCACCTGTGCGACGACGTGAAGGTGGGCGATCGGATTCTCGTCGACGACGGGCTGATCGAGCTCGTGGCGCTGGAGGTTCACAAGCCGACGGTGACCGCACGCGTGCTGCACGGCGGCACGATCAAGAGCCACAAGGGAATGAACCTGCCGGGCGTCGCGGTCAGCGCGCCGTCCATCACCGAGAAGGACTGGGCCGACGTCGAGTTCGCGATGGCGCACCGGCTGGAGTATCTGGCGCTCAGCTTCGTGCGTCGCGCCGCCGATATCGCCGAGCTGCGCGAGAAGATCCCGAGGGAGATGCTCGTCGTTGCCAAGATCGAGAAGGACTCGGCGCTCGAGAACATCGAGAGCATCGTGCGCGCGTCGGACGCGGTGATGGTGGCGCGCGGCGATCTCGGTGTGGAGCTGCCGTTCGAGGAGGTGCCGATCGCGCAGAAGCGGATCATCTCGCTCGCCAACAAGCTTGGCCGTCCCGTGATCACGGCCACGCAGATGCTCGAGTCGATGATCACCCATCCGCGTCCCACGCGCGCCGAGGCGAGCGACGTGGCCAACGCGATCCTGGACGGCACCGACGCCGTGATGCTGTCGGCGGAGACGGCGGCGGGACATTACCCGCGGCTGGCCGTGGAAGCGATGTCGCGAATCATCCTGGAGATCGAGAAGCATCCGCGCATCGGCGGGGCCGACGATCGTGAAGTGATCGAGGCGGCGGTATCGACGGAGCACGCCATCGCGGCCGCCGCCACGTCCGCGGTGCGCAGCCTGGGCGCGCCGGCGCTGATCGTGTTCACCAAGAGCGGCTTCTCGGCGCGCATCGTGGCGTCGCATCGGCCGAACGTGCCGATCCTCGTCCTGACCGATCAGGAGCGCACGTATCGGCAGCTCGCGCTGGTGTGGGGCGTGATCCCGTGCCTCGTGCCGCACTGTCACACGTACGAGAGCATGGTCAAGCTCGCGCTCGATGCCGTGCGCGCCCGCGCGCTCGCGCGCTCCGGCGATCGGGTCGTCGTGACGGCGGGCGTGCCGTTCGACGTGCCGGGCACGACGAACCTCATGAAGGTCGAGACCGTATGACCGCGGACGGCTCCGTCACGGTGTGAAGCTCACCTTTCTGGGCACGGGCACCAGCTTTGGCGTGCCGCAGATCGGGTGTGGCTGCGCCGTGTGCCACTCACACGATCCGCGCGACCAGCGGACCCGCGTGGGTGCGGCGATCGAGACGGACGGCGGCGCGGTCATCCTCATCGACACGCCGCCGGAGCTGCGACTCCAGCTCATTCGCGCCGACATCGGCCGTGTGGACGCGGTGCTGTACACGCACGGACACGCCGATCACACGCACGGCATCGATGATCTGCGGGCCATCACGGCACGGCGTGACGTGCACCTTCCGATGTATGGCTCGGTCGAGACGCTGGCCGATCTGGCGACGAAGTTCCTGTACATCTTCGACGACAGCATTCGTCCGCTGCCGGGCACGAGCAAGCCGCAGGGCCGGACGGTGCCGATCGTCGCGGGCGAGACGGTGCGCGTGGCTGATGTGGACGTCACGGCGGTCGCCGTGCCGCACGGGCCTGCCACGGTATTTGCATATCGCATCGGGCCGCTGGCATACGTCACCGATGCCAAGGCGGTACCTCCAGACGCAGTGGGACTGCTGCGTGGCGCGCGTGTGCTCGTGGTGAATGCGCTGTTCCGCCGGCCGCATCCGTCGCATCTCAGCCTTCCCGAGGCGATTCGCGTGGCGGAGGAGGTCGGCGCGGAGCGCACGTACCTCACGCATCTCACCCACGACAACTTTCACGCCGACCTCGAAGCCGAGCTGCCTGCCGGTATCACGCCGGCGTTCGACGGGCTCACGATCACCGTGTAACGCTGGTATTCCGATGGCGCTCCGACTGGACTACACCAACATGATGGCTCCGCCGATCGACGGCGGAATCTCCGACGCCGAATGGCGCGCGACGGAGGCGCGCTTCGCGGACGCGCACGCCGCGGTGGTGGGCTTGCACGGTGAGGGGACGCTCGGCTTTCTCGATCTTCCCGACGACCGCGCGCTGCACCGGCAGACCACCGACTACGTGGAGCGCGCGCGCCGGCGCAGCGGACCGGATGCGCTCACCGACGTCGTGGTGCTCGGCATCGGCGGCTCGGCGCTCGGGCCGATCGCGCTGCGCACGGCCCTGCGTCCCCCGCAGTGGAATCTGCTCGACGACGCGGCGCGCGGCGGCTTCCCGCGCCTGCACGTGCTGGACAACGTGGATCCGGCGAACATCAGCGCGTTGCTCGCCCGGCTCGATCTGCGGAAGAGCCTCTTCATCGTCACGTCGAAATCCGGCGGCACCGCGGAGACGATGGCGCAGTATCTCGTGGTGCGCGACCGGTTGGACACCACGCTCGGCGGCGAGAAGGCGAGGGAACGAATCGTCTTCGTGACGGATCCGCAGAAAGGCGCGCTGCGCGCCATCGCGAACGCGGAGCGCATCGCGACGCTCGACATCCCGGCGAACGTGGGCGGACGCTTCAGTGTCCTGACGCCCGTCGGTATTCTGCCAGCGGCGCTCATGGGGATCGACACCACGGCGCTGCTCGACGGTGCCGCGGACATGCGGACGCGCTGTGCCTCGGGCAAACTGGGCGGCAACATCGCGGGGACGTTCGCCGCGCTCCAGTTCCTCGCCGACACGGCCCATGGCCGGCATGTCCAGGTGCTGATGCCGTACAGCGACGCGCTGCGGGACATGGCGGCGTGGTTCGTTCAGCTCTGGGCCGAGAGCCTCGGCAAGCACCGCACGAGCGGCGACGCGGGGGTGGGACCCACGCCGCTCGCCGCGCTCGGGGCCACCGACCAGCACAGCCAGGTGCAGCTCTTCATGGAGGGGCCGCCGGACAAGACGGTCACGTTCATCGGCGTCGAGACCGGAGCGACGGACGTGACGATCCCCACGCTCCACCCGGACATCCCCGAGCTCGCGTATCTGGGCGGCCATCAGCTCGGCGAGCTGCTCGACATCGAGCGCCGAGCGACTGCCGGCGCCCTCGCCCGGCGCGGTCGGCCGAACATGACGCTGCACATGGAGACGGTCGACGCGTTCCACGTGGGCGCGCTACTGATGCTGCTCGAGATGGCCACGGCCTACGCCGGGCAGCTCTATGGGGTGAACGCCTTCGACCAGCCAGGAGTGGAGCTGGGCAAGCAGTTCACGTACGCGATGCTGGGGCGAGCCGATGCCGAGCAGGCTCGGCAGGAATGGAATCTGCTTCCGAAATCGAACCCGGCGCGCGTCATCGGATGATCGCCGCGGGCCGCGTTCCGCGCGGCACGGCTCGACCTTGCGACCCCCGCAACGCGGGGTGAGCTTGACCTGATTGCACGCGAACCGACTCCGCGCGTACCGCGGTTGCACATTTGTGAGGATCTCATGCACGACATCGATGCCCTGAATGGCCTGTTCGACGACGCCGTGCAGGTGAGCGACGGCCGGCTGACCGTGTCGCGGCCCGAGGCGCTGGCCGCGCCGAAGATGGACGAGCTGGCGAAGACCGCGGTGTTCGGTGAGCCGGAGGCGAAGGAATACGCGCGATGGCTGCTGTGGGAGCTTGGGCAGGCCGTCGGCGTGCAGCCCGCGTCGATCCACGATCTGTACAAGGCGCGGGGGCGGAAGGAGGTCCACGGTTTCACGGTGCCGGCGATCAACGTTCGCGCATCCTCGTATGAGACCATGCGCTCGATCTTTCGCACCGCGGTCGCCATGAAGGCGGGCGCGTTCATCCTCGAGATCGCGCGCTCGGAGATCGCGTACACCGAACAGCGGCCGGCCGAATACGTGGCCGTCATACTCGCCGCCGCGCTGCGCGAGGGCTTTCGCGGGCCGCTGTTCATCCAGGGCGATCACGTCCAGGTGAACCACAAGAAGTTCGCGGTCAACCCGACGCTCGAGGTGGACGGAGTGAAGGCGCTCGTGCGCGAGGCGGTCGGCGCCGGCTTCTACAACATCGACATCGACACCTCCACGCTCGTGGACCTGAGCAGGAAGACGCTCCAGGACCAGCAGCGCCTCAACTACGAGGTGGGGATCGACGTGCTCAAGGAAGTACGCGCGGTGGAGCCCGAGGGCGTGACCATCTCGGTGGGCGGCGAGATCGGCGAGGTAGGAACGGAGAATTCCACGGTCGAGGAGCTCGAGGCGTACATGGACGGCTTCCTCGCCACGCTGCCGAAGGGTATGGAAGGACTGTCCAAGATCAGCGTGCAGAGCGGCACGTCGCACGGCGGCGTGGTGCTCGCCGATGGCTCGATCGCCGACGTGAAGCTCGATCTCGACACGCTCGAGCGGTTGAGCACCGTGGCGCGCGAGCGGTACGGGCTGGCCGGCGCCGTGCAGCACGGCGCGTCCACGCTGCCCGACAGCGCCTTCCACAACTTCCCCAAGCGGGAGGTCGCCGAGATCCATCTCGCGACGAACTTTCAGAACATGCTGTTCGACCACCTGCCGAAGGCACTCCGCGAGACCATGTACGCGTGGCTCAACGAGAATGCCAAGGACGAACGGAAGCCCACGGACTCCGACGAGCAGTTCATCTACAAGACGCGCAAGAAGGCCATCGGCCCATTCAAGCGGCAGCTCTGGGAGCTTCCCGCCGACGTGAAGCGCACCATCGCCACGGCATACGACGACAAGTTCCGCTTCCTGTTCGAGCAGCTGGCGATCGGCAACACGGCGTCGATCGTGGCGCGGTACGTGAAGCCGCCCGTGCAGCATCGCGTCATGCCCGCGGATGCCACGCCGGCGCACGCCGCGGCGCCGGACGACGCCGACCTGTCGGACTGAATGGCGGACATCACCGCGGCCGAGGACGCCGGCGTACTCTGGCTCGCGACGCTGCAACGGGCGCTGGGGCGGGCGTCGCACGACGTGAAGGATGCGCTGAACGGCGTGTCGGTGAACCTGGAGGTCATCCGCTCGCGGTCGGCCCGTCCCGACACGTCGGCGTCGGCCGTCGTTCAGTTCGCCGAGGCGGCAGGGCAGCAGCTCGAGCGGTTGACTACCTTGATCGAGGCGGTGCTGGCGCTGGGCCGTCCCGAACGAGAGCCCGCCGACGTCGGCGTCACGCTGCGGCGGATCGCCACGCTGTGCGGTGCATCCGCGTCGTCGGCCGACGCGCCGGTCGAGGTGCGAGATGACGGCGTGGACTCGACGCTGACCCGCGTGCGCGGCGACGCGGTCCGGCTGGCCATCGCCGCACCGCTGCTGGACGCCGTCACCGGATCGGATCGCATGCACCGCGCATCGGCCGTGGTGTGCACGATCACGGAACAGGAGGACGACGTGGTGGTATCCATCCACGCCGCGAAACGTCGCGTCGCCATGCCGGACGCGGTCGCCGACGTGCTGCGCGCCGCGGGGGTTCGCTGGACGGAAGGGCAGCACGACAAGGCTGGGCAGGACCTTTCACTGGTCTTCCCGCGCGCGTGAGCATTCACCCGCCCGGAACGACCGCCGCACGAGACATGATGAAGCAGGCCAAGATTCTCATCGCCGATGACGAAGCGGCGATCACGACAGGACTCAGCGCCATCCTCGAGGACGCCGGCTACGCCGTCGACGTCGTCGCCGATGGGCAGAAGGCGCTCGACAAGCTGGCCGCCGAGCGGTATGGCGTGGTGCTCGCCGACCTCAAGATGCCGAAGCTCGACGGGCTCGCGCTGCTGCGCGAGCTGCAGCAGCGCGAGATCCCGACCGAGTGCATCATCATCACCGGGCAGGCGACGGTGGATTCGGCGGTGCAGGCGATGCAGCAGGGCGCGTACGACTACATCGAGAAGCCGCTCAACGCCGAGAAACTCAACCGCCTCAAGGCGCTCATCCCGAAGGCGCTCGACAAGTACCAGGTGCAGCAGAAGAACCGCGAGCTGTCTTCCAAGCTCGAGGGGCTCACGCACTATGGGGAGCTGACGGGGCAGAGCGAGTCCATGCGCTCCGTCTACCAGGTGATCGAAGCGGTGGCGCCGTCCACGGCCAGCGTGCTGATCCTGGGCGAGAGCGGCACCGGCAAGGAGCTCGTCGCGCGCGCCCTGCACCAGAAGAGCGACCGGGCCCGCGGACCCTTCTTCGCGCTCAACTGCGCCGCGCTGCCGAAGGAGATCCTGGAGAACGAGCTCTTCGGGCACGAGAAGGGCGCCTTCACCGGCTCGACGAACGAGAAGCCCGGCGCCTTCGAGATGTCGAGCGGCGGCACGATCTTCCTCGACGAGATGGCGGAGATGGCGCCGGACATCCAGGTCAAGCTCCTGCGTGCCATCGAGACGCGGCAGGTCCGGCGCCTCGGCGGCAAGAAGGAGATCAACGTCGACATCCGGATCCTCGCGGCGACCAACAAGAACCTCCAGAAGGCGATCGCGGACGGCGAGCTGCGCGAGGACCTCTACTACCGCCTGGCGGTCGTGGAGATCGACCTGCCCCCACTCCGAGAGCGGGCGCAGGACATCCAGCTTCTGGCGAACGAATTCCTCGCGCGCTTCGCGCAGCAGAACGGGAAGTCGGTCACCGGCTTCGACGACGCGGCCTGGGCGTGGGTCATGAGCTATCACTGGCCGGGCAACGTTCGCGAGCTCAAGAACGCCGTCGAGCGCGCGGTGATCATGAGCCGCGGGACGACCATCGGGCCCAACGACATCATCCCGCGCCACCTGCGGAGCAGTGGCGAGATGCCGGCGGCGCTGACCATTCCGGTGGGCGCCACCGCGGCCGAGGCGCGGCAGCAGCTCGTGCTGCGGACGTTCGCATCCACCTCGGGCGACGCGGGCCGCACCGCCAAGGTGCTCGGCCTGTCGGAGCAGGAGGTTCGTGCCGAGATGCTGGCGCTCGTACGCGCGGATGGCACGGGAGCAGCATCAACGAAGGAGTCGAACGGCACGGCGGCGGCCGCGGAGCCGGCCGCGTTGCCGGCGATACGGCCGCCTCGACGGAGCGAACCGCCGGCGCCACCTGCCCGGCAGGCGGCGAAGAAATCCACTGCAAAGAAGGGACGCTAGGTCCCGCGAACGAGGAGCAGACATGCGGCATCACGACCACGACGACCATCCGTACATCGTCATCGAGAAGCACAGCGGCGGCGTCGGCAACATGCTGCTCGGCGTACTCATCGGCGCGGGCGTGGCGCTGCTCTTCGCGCCGCGCTCCGGCGAGGAGACGCGCACCGAGATCAAGCGCCGAGCGCGGCGGGTGCGGACCAAGGCGCAGCATGTGGCCGAAGGGGTGACCCATCAGGTGGTGGACACCTTCGAGAGCGCACGCGATCGCGTGGAAGAGCAGATCGAGTCCACCCGGCTCGCGATCGAGGTAAAGAAGCAGCAGGTGCAGCGCGCCATGGAGGCGGGCCGCGAAGCGGCGCAGCAGGCGCGCAACGAGCTGGAGGCGCGCCTGGCGGAGACGAAGGCCGCGTACCACGCCGGCGCCGAGGTGGCGCACAGCGGCTCGACACGCTCGCGCGTGCCCGTGCCGGGTGGCGCGGGGAGCGATACCAGCGTATGACGCGCTGAGGCGCACGTCCCATCGCCGTCTACGCCACCGACGCACACGCGATCCCGCGTTCCCCGCTCATCTCGCTGAGCTGGACGCTTCGCGACTATGCGAAGCGCGTGTGGGACAACTCGGGGGAGGACAACGTCCTCTTCCTGGCCGGTGGGATCGCCTTCAACATCCTGCTCGCGGCGGTGCCCTTCGTTCTGCTGCTCGTGTGGGGCCTGGCGAATGTGCTCAACCGCACGTCGGCCGAGTCGTACGAGGTGGTGGTGCGCTACATCGATCGGCTGCTGCCGGCCCACTTCGAGAGCCCGAGCTCGCCCACCCACAAGCTGATCAGCGACATCCTGAACGCGCACACCAAGCTCGGGCTCTGGAGCGCGGTCGGCTTCGTCTGGTTCTCGACGCGGTTATTCGGGTCGCTGCGCACGGTGCTCGCGAGCGTGTTCGACATCGAGAACGAGCGCGGCATCATCGCCGGCAAGATCTTCGACGTGAAGATCACCTTGCTCGCGTCGGTGCTCATCACGGCGAACACGCTGATCAGCACCTACGTGCTCATCGCCACCAAGAGCAGCGTACAGGTGCTCGAGGACCTGGGCATTCGCAAGGACGTGATGAGCCAGGCGCGGGCGTGGGGCACGCATCTCGTGGCGACGGCGATCCTCGCGGTGATGTTCTTTTCCCTCTACAAGTTCCTGCCGGTGCGCCGGGTGCGGACGAAGACGGCGTGGGTAGCCGCGATGTTCACGACGCTCATGTTCGAGGTGGCAAAGTTCCTCTTCACCTTCTACGTGAGCGCGGCGAGCCCCGGCTCGCTGTACACGGGCGCGGTGGCGGCGTTCGTGGTCGTGATCTTCTGGACGTACTATGCCGCCCTCATTTTCATCCTTGGCGGCGAGGTCGGGCAGGTCTACGAGCTCCGACGGACGCGAAAGCGTCAGCGCGAAGTGTTTCTGGACTGACGGGCCGAACTGTGGCGCGAAGGTTGCTTATGCGGCTGTCGAACGCGCTACTCAGGGAGGCCACCCAATGCGCAAGATGCTGCTCGGCGCCGCGCTGCTCGCGCTGCCCATTGCCGCCTGCAAGAAGACGGGCGACAACCAGTACCAGGTGCAGACGCCCACGATCGGCACGGACACCCACACGGTGACGACGCCCAGCGTGGACGTCGGCACGCGGAAGGACACGATCAATACACCGGTCGTCGGCACCCAGAAGGACACGATCATCGTCAACAAGCCGGTCGTCGGCACGAAGAAGACGCAAGTCACGACGCCGACGGTCAAGGTGACGAAGCCGTAACCGCCGTGAGACCGTGAGACGGTGAAAGAGTGAGACGGTGAGCGGCACATCGACTAGATTCGGTGTGCCGTTTACCGTCTCACCATCTCACCGTCTCACCATGCCCCCCATCGACCTCCGCTCCGACACCGTCACGAAGCCCACACCGGCGATGCGCCGGGCGATGGCCGAGGCAGAGGTGGGCGACGACGTGCTGGATGGCGACCCCACGGTGCGGCGGCTCGAGGCGCGTGTGGCGGAAATGCTCCGCAAGACGGCGGGCCTGTTCTTTCCGACCGGCACGATGGCGAACCAGACCGGCATCGCCGTGCATGCCACGCCGGGCACGGAGGCGCTGCTCGATGCCAACGCACACATCATCCATTGGGAGATGGCGGGCGCGGCCGCGATCTCCGGCGTGCAGGTGCGGGGCGTGCCGGCCGGTGCCGGCCGCCTCGTCATGGATGCCGAGTCGCTCGAGCGCACCATCAGGCCCACCTCCATTCACGCGCCCTCGGCGAGCGTGGTGTGCTTCGAGAACACGCACAACGGCGCGGGCGGCAAGGTGACGCCACTGGACGAGCTGCGCGCCATGCGCCGGGTTGCCGATGCGCACGCGCTGCCCGTGCACATGGATGGCGCGCGGCTGTGGAACGCGAGCGCGGCGAGCGGCACGTCGCTCGCCGACTTCGCCGCCTGCGCGCACACCGTGATGCTCAGCTTCTCCAAGGGGCTCGGCTGCCCCGTCGGTGCGATTCTCGTGGGCGACGCGGCCACGCTCGAGCGAGCGCACACCGTCCGCAAGCGGCTGGGCGGTGGGATGCGCCAGTCCGGCATCCTGGCGGCGGCGGCGCTGCACGCGCTCGACGCACATCTCGGTCGTCTGAGCGAGGATCACGCGCATGCGCGCGCGCTTGCGGATGCGGTGCACGGCGCGGGTGGATGCACGGTCGTTCCACCCGACACCAACATCGTGATGATCGACCTTCCGGCTGGGTACACGAGCAGCGAGGTGGTGGCGCGAGCGGCGGAGCGCGGCCTGCGCATCTCGCCCTGGCATGCCTCGCGGGTTCGCGCCGTCACGCATCTGGATGTCAGCGAGGCGGACGTGGCGCGTGCGGCCGAGATCCTGTCGGGCGTGCTGGACGAGCTCGCGGCGCCCGCCGCATCGCGGAGTGGACGCGTTGCCCCGGCCGCGGCGCGCGGGTAGATTTCACGTGTCCCAGG
>JBJMNM010000664.1:0-2512 GCA_045804305.1 Gemmatimonadaceae bacterium
CCACCACGCTGGGGGCGTGCGCGGGCGGCGCGGCCGCACTGGCGGTCGTGGCGGCGTGCGTTGCCGAGCGCGCCGCGCGCTCCGTGCTCGCGGCACTCTGCTGTGTGGGCGTCATGGTGTGCGAGCCGCTCGTGGTGCCGCTCCGTCGCGATACGGAGCTGCACATGCTCGACGTGGGCCAGGGTGACGCGCTCGCGATTCGCACCCGGCGTGGGCGGTGGATCGTCGTGGACGCGGGACGGAGCTGGCCCAACGGCGACGCAGGGAAGTCCGTCGTCGTCCCGTACATCGCGCATCGCGGTGGTGCGGTGTCGCTGTTCGTGCTCTCGCATCCGCACGCGGACCACGTCGGCGGCGCGGCGTCGCTCTTTTCGGCGCTCCGGCCCGCGCGCTTTCTGGATCCGGGCTACGTGGGCACCACGCCGCCCTATCTGGCGGCGCTGGCCGAGGCGCGGCTGGACGGTATCCCGTGGCAGCGTGTCCATCCTGGCGACTCACTCGTGGTCGACGAGGTCGTGCTGACGGCGCTGGCGCCCGATTCGGCGTGGGCATCCCACCTGGACGACGCCAACCTCGCCAGCACGGTGCTGCTCGTCCGTGTGGGAAGCGTGCGCATGCTGCTCACGGGTGACGCCGAAGGTCCGGAAGAAGAGTGGCTGCTCGAGCACGCCCGCGAGGTTCTCGCCGCCGACGTGCTGAAGGTCGCCCACCACGGCAGCGCGACGAGCACGACCGCGCCATTCCTCGCCGCCGTGCATCCGCGGCTGGCGCTCGTGAGCGTGGGCGCGCACAACAGCTATGGCCATCCCGATCGCGAAGTGCTGGAGGCGCTGCGCGCATCCGGCGCTGAGCTTCTGCGCACCGATCTCGCGGGGACGATCGTCGTGCACACCGACGGCCGTGAGCTCGACGTCGAGGCGCGCGGCGCACGCTGGCCCGTGCCAGCGCCGCCGTCCCCGCCCTGACGTCGCGACGGGCTCGCGGCGCGCGGCATGCACATCGATCGCCCATGTTCGCCCGCTGGCTGGTCGGCACCCCGCTTCCCCTTCCACCCGCGCTGCTCGCGCTCTACCCCGAGCTGGGTGGCGCGCGATGGCGGCGTGGCGGCCTCGCGCTTCGCGTCGGTGGTTGGCTGCTGGGTCGCTCGACCGTCAGCGGAATCACCCTGTGGCGAACGATCTGGCTCGCTCACGGGGTGGCGTTGCGGCCGGAATTGCTCTTGCACGAACTCCGGCACGTCCATCAGTTTGAGGCCGATCGCGCCTTTCCCCTCCGGTATCTGTGGGGAACGCTGCGGCACGGCTACACCCGGAATCCATACGAGGCGGACGCGCGGGCGTACGCCGCGCGTCGCTTGGCCGGCGCTTCCCACTCCGCGTAGAGGCAATCCCGTGGTCCAGCATACCGCAACGTCGGTCGTCACGATCGAACGGTTCATCATCGAGCAGGAGCGCATGCACCCCGAGGCCACCGGCGAGCTGTCCGGGATCCTCTACGACATGGCGCTCGCGGCGAAGATGATCGCCAACAAGGTGCGCCTGTCCGGATTGGCCGACATCCTCGGCGCCACCGAGCACTCCAACGTGCAGGGGGAGATCCAGCAGAAGCTGGACATCTTCGCCAACGACACGATCATGAAGGCGATGGATCATGGCGGCCGCCTGTGCGCCATGGCCTCCGAGGAGGAGCCGGGCATCATCCCGATCCCCGACGGCTTCCGGTGCGGCAAGTACTGTCTGCTGTTCGACCCGCTCGACGGCTCGTCCAACATCGACGTCAACGTGCCCGTCGGGACGATCTTTTCGGTCGTGCAGAAGATCACGCGCGGCCGCCACGGCGAGATGGAGGACATGCTCCAGCCGGGCCGCCGGCAGGTGGCCGCGGGATACATCATCTACGGCTCCAGCACCATGCTCGTGTACACGACGGGGCAGGGCGTGCACGGCTTCACGCTCGATCCGTCGATCGGCGAGTTTCTGCTCTCGCATCCCAACATCCGCATCCCGGACGAGGGGCGCTACCTCTCCGTGAACGACTCCTACGAAGCGCAGTGGGATAATCCGACCAAGCAGCTCATGCGCCGCTATCGCGGTCTCGAGGGCGACCGGCGTCCCCTCAGCGTGCGATACGTCGGCTCGCTCGTGGCAGATTTCCACCGCAACCTGCTGGGCGGCGGCGTGTTCTGCTATCCGGTGAACAAGAAGAACCCGAACGGGAAGCTGCGGCTGCTGTACGAAGCGAACCCGCTCGCCTTCATCTGCGAGCAGGCCGGCGGCGCCGCGATCGATGGCGACAAGCGCATTCTCGACGTGCAGCCCACCGAGCTGCATCAGCGCGTGCCACTGTTCGTCGGCTCCAAGCGCGACGTCGATCTGGCGTCGGTGACGCTGGCGAAGCACTCGGAGCTGGTGGGGGCGTAACCGTGAACCGTGAACCGTAACGGTGAACGGTTCACGGTTAGTATTGAGTCATGTCCTCCGACGTCCGCCTGAGCCCCTCGAACATTCCCATC
>JBJMNM010000665.1:0-3522 GCA_045804305.1 Gemmatimonadaceae bacterium
ACACTCAATAACTAACGACGCTCAAACAAAAACTACTAGACCGACACCGACGACGGGGTGCGCAAGTACTTCGACTACGCGAAAGCAGCGGGGATGCCGCTGATAGTCGCTACGTGTAAGCCATCGATGCTTCCGCGCATCGAGAAGTTCGCCAGGCAGTACGACATCAAGGTCGCGATCCACAATCACGGCCCCGAGGACAAGAGCTTCCCGTCGCCGTACGACGTGCTGAAGGTCGTGAAGGACATGGACCCGCGGATGGGCCTCTGCATCGACGTCGGCCACACCGTGCGCACCGGCACCGACGTGGTGAAGGCCGTCCTCGACGCCGGTCCGCGCCTGCTCGACATGCACGTGAAAGATCTCGCCGACCTCAAGGCGCGCGACAGCCAGGTGATCGTCGGCCAGGGGCTGATTCCATTCCCCGACTTGTTCCGCGCCCTCGACACGATTCGCTACCCGGGCTACGTGAACCTCGAGTACGAGATCGATGCCGACGATCCGCTCCCGGGCATGAAACAGTCGTTCGCGTACATGCGCGGCGTGCTCGCGGGTCTCGCACCCGCGGGAACGCGGACCGCGGCGACTGGCGGGTGAGGAACGCCAATGGAAATGGCGTCTCATCCCTGCTTTCTTCGCGGTTCAACTTCTTCTCTGTGTCCTCTGTGTTCTCTGTGGTAAATATGCTGTTCAACGGCAATTGAACCACAGAGAACACAGAGGACACCGAGGTGACAACACGGCAATGACCCAGGAAAACGCCTTGGCGTAAAGCGGAGACATTGCTCGCCACTGCACACGCGCCGGCGAGCAGTTTCATCCGCATCCGCGTTCAATATTCCTTTCGCCATCGCTGCGGTTCATCCGGTTTCGTCAGCGATCAGGTACTTGCAACCGAGTTCATCCACCTTCAGCAGCCGTCCCGACATGTCCAGGATTCTTTCGTCCAGTTCACTTCTGACGCTCCTCGCCGCCGCTGCCTGCAGCGCGACCACTTCGGGAACAGTCATGCAGGGCGCGCCCGCCAGCTCGACGACCGTCGCTGCCAACTATGTCGAGGTCGTCCCACACGTCGCCGATCAGCGCGTGGACGTGCTCGTCGGCGGCAAGCCGTTCACGTCGTACATGTGGCCCAACTCGCTCAAGAAGCCCGTCCTCTATCCGCTGCGCACGGCGAGCGGCACGACGGTCACGCGCGGCTACCCGCTCGAGCCGCGCGCTGGAGAGCGAGTGGACCACCCGCATCACGCCGGCCTCTGGTTCAACTACGGCGACGTGAACGGGCTCGATTTCTGGAACAACTCCACGGCCATCAAGGCCGAGGACGCGCCGAAGATGGGGACGATTCTGCATCGCTCCGTCGGTGCCACGACCAGCGGACAGGGCGAAGGCTCGCTCAAGGTCACGACCGAGTGGGTCGATCCGCAGGGCAAGCCGCTGCTGCGCGAGAACACGACGTTCGTCTTCCGCGCCGCCGACGACGTACGCACCGTGGATCGCATCACCACCCTCACGGCGCTCGACCAGCCGGTGTCGTTCACCGACAACAAGGAAGGCGTGATCGGCATGCGCGTGGCGCGGCAGTTGGAGCAGCCGTCCACTACGCCGGAGAAGTTCACCGACGCCAGCGGCCGCGCGACGAACGTGGCGGTGCTGGACAACACCGGCGTGACCGGGAAGTACCTCTCCTCGGAGGGCAAGGAAGGCGACGCGGTGTGGGGCACGCGTGGCCGGTGGGCGACATTATCGGGAACGATGAACGGCGAGCCGGTGCGCATCGCGATGTTCGATCACCCCTCGAACGTCGGTTACCCCACGTACTGGCATGCCCGCGGCTACGGCCTGTTCGCCGCGAATCCGCTCGGCCAGAAGGCGTTGAGCAATGGCAAGGACGTGCTGGACTTCAAGCTCCAGCCCGGCCAGTCCACCACCTTCCGGCACGAGATCCTCATCATGAATGGGCCGGCGGCAACGCGAAACATCGAGCCGTACTATGCGGGGTGGGCCAAGTAGGACCATGCGACACGTCACCCTGCACGACATCGCCAGACGTTGCAAGGTGTCCACCGCCACGGTCTCGGCCGTGGTCAACGGCGCCGCGTGGGTCTCGGAGAAGACCCGCGCGCGCGTGCAGCGCGCCGTGGACGAGATGGGGTATCACCCCAATCAGTTCGCGCGCGGCCTGAAGCGACGTGAAGGCCACGCGGTCGGCGTCATCGTCTCGGACCTCACGAACCCCTTCTTCACGCAGGTCGTGCGCAGCCTGAGCCACGCGCTGCACGAGGCCGGGCGCGCGATGTCGCTCTGCGACTCCGACCACCGGCACGATCTCGGCGAGGAGAATCTCCGCATGCTCGTCGAAGGGCAGATCGTCGGCCTCGTCATCATCGGCGACAGCGTTCCCGAGCACACGCTGCACGCATTCATGAAGCAGCGCGCGCGCGTGCCGGTGATCGCGATCGAACGCGAGTATCAGCTCCCTGGCGTCAGCTGCCTCCTCGTGGACTCCGAGCTGGGCGCGTACACCGCCACCCGGCATCTCGTGGAGCGCGGATGCGAGCGCATCGCCATGATCACGGGGCCGACGACTGGCCCCGGCAGCGCCACCTATGGCCGAGCGCAGCGATACGAAGGCTATCTCCGCGCCCTCGCGACGAGTGGACGCACGGCGGAGCCGGAGCTCGTGGTGGACGGCAACTTCCGCTACGACAGCGGTCGCGCCGCGATGCGGCGCCTGCTGGCCCTGGACCGCCGGCGCCCCGACGCCGTGTTCGCCGCCAACGACATGATGGCCCTCGGCGCGATGAGCGTCATCCGCGAGGCCCAGCTACGCGTCCCCGACGACATCGCGCTGGTGGGGTTCGACAACGTGCCCATGACGGGACTCATGATGCCGGGACTGACGACCATGGCGATGCCGATGAGCGAGCTGGGCGGCGCCGCCGCGCGCATGCTCGAGCAGCAACTGGCCCTTGGCGGCCGGCATCAGCCGGAGCGACACACCTTTTCCGCGGAGCTGATCGTGCGCGATTCCTCCCTCCGCCCCGTGGGGGCGCTCGTTTGATGCGCCAGCAGATGGATCGGCGCGAGTTCCTTCGCGTGACTGGCGCCGGCGCGGTCGCCGTGGCCGTCGGCGGCGCCGCTTGCTCGCGCAACGCGGAGACCGTGTTCGCGCCGCGTCAGTTCTCCATCGACAACGTCGGACTCCAGCTCTACACGGTGCGGACGCTGATGGCCCAGAGCGTCGACGATACGCTCCTCCAGGTCGCCAATGCCGGCTACCGGCTCGTGGAGACGGCGGGGACGTACAACCTGTCGCCGGCGGATTTCCGAGCGCAGCTCGGCCGGCACGGGCTGCGGTCGCCCTCGGGCCACTACGCACTCGAGCAGGTGGAGAGCGGCGAGGCGATCAGATCCGCCCTCGCCCTTGGACAGAGGTGGGTCGTCGTGCCGTCCATCCCGCAGCCCCTCCGTGCGTCGCGTGAGGCTTATGTCGCGCTCGCGGACCGCTTCAACCGCTTG
>JBJMNM010000666.1:0-4577 GCA_045804305.1 Gemmatimonadaceae bacterium
CGTCGCGGCGGACCTGATGCGGCTGCGCGCCGAGAAGGGGCTCACTGAGGCGGAGGCGGCGCGGTTGGCGACGCTGCCGCTGGTGGTCGCCGACGCGCTGGTGCGCTGGGGGCGCGCCGACGGCTGCGTCGCAGGCGCGGTGCACACCACGGGGGAGGTGCTCCGCACCGCCCTGTGGCTGGTCGGGCCGGCGGACGACGTGCGGACGGTGTCGAGCGCGTTCTACATGGTCCTGCAGCGCCGGCGCGACAGCGGTGATGGGGACGACGTGCTCACCTTTACCGACTGCGCGGTCGTGCGCTACCCCACGGCATCGCAGCTGGCCGACATCGCCCTGGCGGCCGCGCGCGATCGGCGTCGAATCGTAGGCGACATTCCGCGCGTCGCCCTCTTATCTTTCAGCACGCACGGGAGCGCGACCGGCTCCAGCGTCGAGATCGTGCGTGCCGCCGTGGCGGAGATTCGGGCCAGAGCGCCCGAGCTGGCCGTGGACGGAGAATTGCAAGGGGACGCTGCGCTCGTCGAGGGGGTAGCGGCCCGCAAAGCTCCGGGCAGCCCCATCGGCGGCAAGGCGAACGTGCTGGTTTTCCCCTCCCTCGACGCTGGGAACATCGCCTACAAGTTGGTACACCGGTTGGCGTCGGCGCAGGCGGTCGGCCCTATCCTCCAGGGGATGCGGCGGCCGTGCAACGATCTCTCGCGCGGAGCGACGGCCGAGGACATCTTCAACGTGGCTGCCATCACCGCTCTGCAGGCGGACGACACGGCGGCCACCGCACTGAACGAGCACCGCCAGGAGACAGGCACATGAGCTTCTCGATCAAAAAAGAGGGCGAAATCGTCGTGGTTGATGTAGAAGGCCAGCTCATCGTGGGCAACCGACAGGAGCTCAAGCAGAAGGTTCTCGACGAGCTGGAGCGCGGCGAGAAGAAATTCCTCATCGATTTCGCCCAGACGGGCTACATCGACAGTTCGGGACTCGGCGTCCTCGTCTCGCTCTCGAAGAAGATTCGCGAGCAGGGCGGAGAGCTGCGGCTCGCCAACCTCAACGACGACCTGAAGACCTTGTTCGAGCTCACCAAGCTCGACACCCTCTTCCAGATCTCCGACACGCGCGACCGCGCACTGTCCAGCTTCTGATGACACGGCTCGGCCCGCCCTTCGGGGCGGGCCGTGTGCCGTCACCCCGGGCCGCGAGTGCCTCGCGCCCACGCTCACGCCCCCGCCATGGCAGCGTCCCACACGCCCCCGCCCGACGCTGGGCTTCGCGTCTCGTTGGAAGTCGAGATCCCGAGTGACGTCGCGTACATCGAGCGCGTCGTCGATCTGGTGCGACATTCCTGCTCCGAGCTCTCCTTCAACTCTCGTCAGCTCACCCTGAACGTCCCGGTGGCGCTGAGCGAGGCCCTGTCGAACGCCATCCTGCGCGGCAACCACGAGGATCCCTCCAAACGCGTGCGCGTGCGGGCCGACATGGATACCAGGCGCCTCGTCGTGGACATCGTGGATGAAGGCGACCGGTTCGACCTCAATGCCAACACGCGCGACGCCACCGATCCGGACAACCTGGAGCGCGAGGACGGCCGTGGCCTGTTTCTGATGCGCGCCCTCATGGACCACGTCGAGCGCTTCGACGCGTCACCCAACACCGAGCGCGGAAACGTCGTCCGCCTCACGATGGCGCGCGAATGAGCGAGCTCGGAGAGGTGCTCAACGCCTACTACGAGGCCACCGGCTGCGATGCGGCCGTCTGGCGTCGTGATGGTGCGGACGAGACACCCCTCCGCTGGATCGCCGGCACGCGCCGCGAGGATCCGCCCCCCGAGTCGCTGCTCCCCCCGCTCGGCGTGATTCGCGACGAGCCGACGGAGCGCGGCCGGCTCGTGATCGTGCCGGTGCCCGGCCCCCGCCCCTCGTGGCTCGTGCTCGGACCATGTCCCATCGAGCGACGCGAGATCGATCGCTACCTCAAGTTCCTGCGGCCCGTCGTGGCGCAGTACCTCCAGAACACGCTGGAGGTGGAGCACGCCGCGAACGAGCTGGCCGAGCGGTACGAGGAGATCAACCTCCTGTACTCGATCAGCGAGATCCTCGGACGCACGGTGTCGCTGGAGGAGGGCGCGGCCACGATTCTGCGCGAGGTCAGCGAGACGGTCGGAGCGCGCCGCGCGTCCATTCTCGTGCACGATCCGGATTCAGGCACGCTGGTCGTGGTGGCGCAGCGCGGCGGCGACGGCGCGGCCACACCGCCCATCAGGCTCGACGACGAGTGCAGCGTGAGCGCGCAGGTGTTTCGCACCCTCCATTCGATGATCGCGGAGGAGGGACAGATGCCGTGCGCCGCGGAGACGTCGTTCCGGCGCGGCGCGATGCTCACCGTGCCGATTCTCTGGACCACCCAGGACGGCAGCGAGCCGTTGGGCGTGGTGAACCTCTCCGACCGGCGGTCGGGGCAGGCCTTCACCGCCGGCGACCAGAAGCTCGTCACGGCCATCGCGTCGCAGATCGGCGCGGCCATCCAGAACGCGCGGCTCGTCACGCGCTCGCTCGACCAGCAGCGCCTCCAGCAGGAGATGCAGCTCGCGCACGACCTGCAGATGAAGCTCCTCCCCGACGCCGCGCACGTGGCGCCCGAGGCGGTGGTGGCGGCGCGCGTCGTGCCGGCCGAAGACGTGGGTGGGGACTTCTACAACCTCTATCGCCTCTCGAACGGTCGCATCGGCGTGATGATCGGCGACGTGAGCGGGCACGGGTATCAGGCCGCGCTGATCATGGCGCTCACGATGAGCGCGTCGGCGATCCATGCGCAGGGCACCGACGATCCCTCGGAGATGCTGCGCCGGCTTCACGAGTCCGTGCGCGAGGAGCTCTCGACGACGGAGATGTTCGTGTCCGCGCTGTACGCCGTCGTGGATCGTGAGCGCAACGAGCTGCGCTACGGCAACACGGGGCATCCTCATGCGTTCGTCGTCACGCGCGACGGGCATGTCGAGCGGCTGCACGCCGGCGGCCCACCCCTCGGCATGGCCGACGAGGCCCCCGATTCCGTGACGCGCCATTGGGACGTCGGCGGCGACGTGCTGGTGCTGTTCACCGACGGCATCGCCGACGCGCGCAATCGCGAGGGCCAGCGGCTCGACGAGGGGCCCGTGCTCGACGTCGTCATGCGGCATCGCGACGAGCCGCCCGCGCAGATCGCCGGCCGCGTGTTCGCCCTGCTCGACCACTACACGGGCGACACGCCCCGCCGCGACGACCTGACGCTCGTCATCCTCAAGAGCTGATGGCGACGGACGACGCCGGCGCTTCGTCGCGCCCGCGCGGACAGTTTCCGCCCACGCGCAAGAGCCTCGGCCAGCACTTCCTCACCGACCGGCGGATCCTCGGCCGCATCGCCGACGCGCTGCAGCTTTCGGGTGGCGAGACGGTGCTCGAGATCGGACCCGGCCGCGGCGCGCTCACTGACATCCTCGCGGAACGCGCCGGCCGCCTGATCGCGATCGAGTACGACCGCGCTCTGGCCGAGCTGCTGCGCCAGCGCTACGCGAAGCGCGGCAACGTCCTCATCGCCGAAGCGGACGTGCTCGAGGTGTCGCTCGGCGAGCTGGCCGCGGGACCGTACGTGCTCGTGGGCAACGTGCCGTACTACATCACCACCCCGATCCTCTTTCACGCGCTCGTGCCGCCGCGCGCCGAGCGATCGGTGTATCTGGTGCAGCGCGAGGTTGCCGATCGGCTGAGCGCCGCGCCCGGGACGAAGGAGTATGGCGCGCTCACCGTGAACGTCGCGGCCGTGGCGCGTGCGGAGACGCTGTTCCGCGTCCCCGCCGGTGCATTCTCGCCGCCGCCGAGGGTAGAGAGCGCCGTCGTGCGCATCACGCCGCTGGCGGCTCCGCTCGTCGCCCCCGACGAAGAGCGGCCGCTGCGCACGCTCGTGCAGAACGCGTTCGGCATGCGGCGGAAGCAGATGCGGCGGGTGGTGCGGTCGCTCTACGCCCTCGATGCAGAGCGGGCTGACGCGATTCTCGCCTCTGCGTCGATCCATCCCGAGGTGAGGCCAGAAACGCTCTCGCCTTCGCAGTTCGTCGCGCTGTTGCGGAGCACTGCTATTCCCGGTTCGTCAGCGCGAACGTGAGGCCCTCGAGCTCCATCGCCATGTTCACCGTCTTCACCGTCACGTCCGACGGCGCGTGGAGCTGCGATGGGGCGAAGTTGAGCACGGCCTTGAGGCCCGCTTTCACGACGCGATCCAGCGCCTGCTGTGCCGCTTCGCTCGGGATGGCGATCACGGCGATGTCGGGGCGCTCGGCGGCCACGTCCGCCTCGAGTCGGGCGCTGTCGCGGACCTCCACCCCCTCGAGGCTGCGACCGATCTTCTCGGGGTTGGTGTCGTACGCGGCGATGATGCGGAAGCCGCGCTGGTTGAAGCCGCGATACTGCGCCAGCGCCGCGCCGATCTTGCCGGCACCGATGATGATGACGCGCCACTCGCGGCCGAGTCCGAGGATCTCGCGGAGCGCCGTGGCCAGCTCGGGGACGGAATAGCCCAGGCCGCGCTTCCCGAACGACCCGAAGAA
>JBJMNM010000667.1:0-4919 GCA_045804305.1 Gemmatimonadaceae bacterium
CACGTCGTCGAGGCCAAGCTTGGCGGGCAATGCGCGCAGCCACTCCGCATCCAGGCCCACGCCGAGGAGAGCGCCGAGCGTCATGTCGCCGGCGATGCCGCTGAACGGGTCGAGGATGGCGGTGCGCATCCGGGAAGGATAGCGCAGCGGACGGGAGATCGTGAACGGTCAACGGCGAACCGACATCAGAAGCGGTACGACGCTCCGCTGCCGGTATTGAACACCAAAACTTCCGCATCAGCGGGAATGCGGCCTTCTCGAACGAGCAGATCGAGCACGCCGAGCGCGCACCCGCCCTCGGGAGCGGCATCGACGCCGGAGCTGCGACTGAGGCGGAGGGTCTCCTGCCTGATCACCTGCTCGCTCACGGATGCGGCGTCACCACCGCTCTCGTACAATGCGCGCAGGATCAGGCGGTCACCGAGGGGACCGGGCACGCGCAGGCCGCTCGCATGCGTCTCGGGGTTTTCCCACGGCGTGGCCCGATCCGCACCGACGTGGAAGGCGCGCACCATGGGCGCGCAGCCATCGGCTTGCGCCACCACCATCTTCGGCAGCGCGACATCCCTCGCGAGCCACCCGGCGTCGCGCATCTCGGCGAACACCTTCCACATGCCGATGAGCCCCGTGCCCCCACCGGTGGGATAGATGATGTGGCTCGGCAGGCTCCATCCGAGCTGCTCGGCGAGCTCGAGGCCCATCGTCTTCTTGCCTTCGATCCGATACGGCTCGCGCAGCGTGGACACATCGAAGTAGCCATGCTCGGCGGCAAAGGCGCGTGACTGCTTCCCGGCGTCGCCGATGTGGCCCTCCACGAGCTGGAGGTCCGCGCCGAGCGCACGGATGGTCGCGAGAATCGGCGCGGGCGTGCTCGCCGGCGCATAGACGCGCACGCGGATGCCCGCGGCCGCGCCATATGCGGCAAGCGCGGCGCCGGCGTTGCCGGCGGTCGGCACCACGAGACCCGGCACGCCAAGCGCCGCGGCGCGCGTGACGGCGGCACTCATGCCGCGCGCCTTGAACGAGGCCGTCGGGTTGAGCCCCTCGTCCTTGACCCACAGCCGGGCCACGCCGATCTGACTCGCGAGCGTCGGCAGCTCGTGCATTGGCGTAGCCCCTTCACCGAGCGACACGGGCGTCTCGCCCTCGCGCAGCGGCAGCACGGCGGCGTACCGCCACATGTCCCACCGCGGCGCGATCGCGTCGCGACGTGGCCAGGGGGCATCATAGTGAACGAGAAAGGGCTGGCCGCACGCGGGGCAGGTGGACGCCAGCGTGTCGCCCGCCTGCGTGTGATCGCAGGCGGAGCAGTCGAGGTGCCAGGTGCTCACGAGAGTTCGGTGTCGGAAGGAGGAGAGGTGGGCGGCTCGACGGACGCATGTGTGTCGGCCTCGGCATGCACGATACTTGGCGTGGGGCCGGGAGCGAGCGCGTCGCTCGCGCGGAGCGAATCGAGAATCTTCTGTGCACTCTTGACGGAAAAGCCGGGGACAGCCGCAATCTGCTCCGGTGTAGCCTCACGGATTGCCTGCACGCTCCCGAACGCCGTCAACAGTTGGCGGCGCTTGCTGTCGCCGATGCCGGGAATGCGCAGCAGCTCCGACGTGATCGTACGCACCGTGCGACGCTTGCGCTGAAAGGTGATCGCGAAGCGATGCGCCTCGTCGCGCGCCTGCTGAAGCATGCGCAGCGCAGGCGACCGGCGCGGCAGGCGAAGGGACTCGCTGCGGCCGAGGACGAAGATCTCCTCTTCACGCTTCGCGAGGCTCGCGAGAGGGATCGACTCGAGGCCGAGGGCGTTCATCGCGTCCGCAGCGGCATTGAGCTGGCCCTTGCCGCCGTCGATCAGCACGAGGTCGGGCAGTGGTCGGTCCTCCTCCACCCGCCGCGCGAAGTAGCGGCCCACCACCTCGTTCATCGAGGCGAAGTCGTCGATCCCCTCCACCGTCTTCACCTTGAACTTCCGGTACTCGGAGCGCTGCGGACGGCCGTTCTGGAACCAGACGCACGCCGCAACCGTGTCCGTGCCCTGCGCGTGAGAGATGTCGAAGCAGACGAACGAGCGCGGAACGCGCTGGAGTCCGAGCTGGCGCTGGAGCTCGTACACGGGGTCGCCGGCGCGCTCTTCGGTCGGCTCGTCGCCCGTGAGGCGCGCCTCCTCGAGCAGATGCCGCGCGTTCTGCTGCGCATGTTCCACCAGCTCGCGGCGCGGACCTCGCTGCGGCACGTGAATGCGCGAGCGCTCGAGCGACTCCTCGAGCAGCTCGCGCTCCTCGGGCTCGAACGGCAGCACGAGCTCCTGCGCGCGCTCATCCAGCAGGCGATAGGGCCCGGCGAGATACGCCTCGAGCACGCACGCATCCGACTCGTCGTCGATGTTGGAGACGAACTGATGGTCACGCGCCAGCAGCTTGCCGCCGCGGATGCGCATGAGCGCCACGACCGCGTCGTCGCCGTCACGCGCATAGCCGATCACATCGCGATCGCCGCCCTCGACTTCCACCACGACGGTCGGCTCCTCCATCTTCTCCAGGTGCGTCAGCGCGTCGCGCAGCTGCGCCGCCCGCTCGAAGTCGAGCGACTCCGCCGCCAGTGCCATCCGCTCCTTCACCTTGCGCACGACTTCGTCGGGCTTTCCCGCCAGGAAGTCGAGGACCTCGTCGATCATCGCGGCGTACTCGCCCTGCGTCTGCGCGAGGATGCACGGCGCCTTGCACCGCCCGATGTGATAGTCCAGGCACGGCCGCTCGGGCATCTGCTTCGGCATGTCGTAGTTGCACGACCGCACCGTGAACAGGCGCTTCACCACGTCGAGCGCGCGGCGCATGGCGCCCACGTCGGTGTACGGGCCGAAATAGCGCGCCCCATCGTTCTGGAGTCGGCGCGTCACCCACACGCGCGGGAACGGCTCCTGGACGGTGACTTTGATGTAGGGGTACGATTTGTCGTCGCGGAGCGCGATGTTGAACCGCGGCTTGTACTCCTTGATCAGGTTCGCTTCGAGCACCAGGGCGTGCGCCTCGGTGGGCACCACGATGGTGTCGAGCGCCTCGACCTGCTGCATGAGCGCACGCGTCTTCACGCTCTCGCGATGATCGCTGGCCACGTAGCTCCGCACGCGCGAGCGCAGCCGCTTTGCCTTCCCGACATACAACACTTTCCCCTCGGCGTCTTTCCAGAGGTAGACGCCGGGGGATTCGGGGAGGTGCGGCACCTTGTCGAGGATCGACTGCGCGACGGCCATGCAGAAATATACCCCGGCCGCCGATTCCTCGTTCACCATCAGCGGCGAAGGATCCGCTTGGTGATGGCCTTTGCCTCAGGGACGCCGAGCGCGAGCGTGACGAGCCCGTACACGGTCGCACAAACCGCCAGCGCGGCGACACCCCGCGCCATGTGGTGTGCCGGAGAGAGGAAATGCATGACCGCCCACCCCGCCGCGCCGGCAAGCAGTCCCGCGCTCCAGAGTCGCAGCATGGTTGCGATCGGAACACCCGTCGTACCAACGCGCGAGGCGATTGCGCGCCGGAGGAGCAGGAACTCGACCCATCCCGCCATCCCCGCCGACGCGGTGAGCCCCGCCGCGCCGGTCCACGCCGGAAGCCCGAGGATCCGAGGGAGCGGGAAGGCGAACAGATAGCCCAGCACTCCGGTGAGCACGACACGGATGAGCGCGAACCGAAGTGGGGTGCGCGTGTCCCGTAGCGCGTAGAACGTGGACGAATAGAGACGTCCGAGCGCACTCGCCACGAGGCCCACCGCGGATCCCGCGAGGATCGCCCATGCGCGCAGGCTGTCGACTCGCGTGAACTTGCCGTGCTGCAGCAGCACGCCCACGATCGCCTCACCCAGCACGAAGAACGCGATCGCCGACGGCACGACGAAGTAGGCCACGCGCGGCAGCGCCGCGTTCAATCGCGCGCGCAGCCGGGCGAACGCCTCGGGGCCGCTCCCTCCTTCGCGCGCCATCTCCGGCAGCTCCGCCGCCGATACCGACATGCCGAACAGACTGATCGGCAGGAGATAGATCGTCTGGGCGTTCTGGAGTAGCGTCACGACGCCCGACGCGGCGATGTAGCTGGCGATGTACGTGTCGATGAAGCCGCTGATCTGTACGACGCCGCGACTCACGAACACCGACGAGAAGTTGTGCACCACTTCCCGCACCGGCGGATACGCGTAGTCGGGCACGAAGCGCGGATGCCGGAGCAGCCGGAACACCGTCGGCAGTTGCACGATCATCTGCAGCGCGGCGCCCGCCACCGACGCCCACGCCAGCACGATTGCCAGGTCCACCTCGCCCGTGCGCGGCCCCCAGAACAGGAGCGCCGCGATGATGGCGAGGCTCCAGAACACCGGCGCGACGTACGAGAGGAAGAACCTGCGGTGACTGTTGAGGATGCCCAGGCACCAGGCGCTCATCACGAAGATGCCTGCCCCGGCGAACAGGATCCGCGTCAGCCGAAACGTGAGAACGAGGGTCCGCCCGGTGAATCCGCCGACGACGACCTTCACGAACGCAGGGGCGAAGACGATGCCCAGCGCCACGATGACCGCGACCACGAGGCCAAGGATGGCGGCGACCGCGCCGGCCACCCGGTCCGCTTCTTCTTCGTCGCCGCGCGCGATGGCATTCGCGTACACCGGGATGAACGACGCCGACAGCACTCCTTCGCCGAACAGGTTCTGCAGGAAGTTCGTCAGCTTGAAGGCGCCGTTGAACGCGTCGGACACCCAGCCGGCACCGAGATAGCGTGCGATGAGGCTCTGGCGCAGAAGCCCAAGCAGCCGGGACAGGAGAATCCCCGCGCCGATCAACGCCGAACTGCGCGCAGAGCTGGGGGGCGCGGGGGCGCGCGGCGTAGCAGCCGTTACGGGCTCCGACATCAGGAGCTCGTCTCCGCTCGGAGCGACCGAGC
>JBJMNM010000668.1:0-4144 GCA_045804305.1 Gemmatimonadaceae bacterium
CGTCACCGTGATCTTGTACTGGATGAACTCACCGGGCAGCACGCGGTCGGTGGTGTTGTTGATGACCGTGGTCTGGTTGTCCCGGTACGCCACCTTGGTGATGCTGAGCGCGGCCTTCACGACACGCACCGTCACGTCGCCGGCATCGTTGGTGGCGGCGTTGGCCTGCGAGGTGGCGGTGAGGGTGAGCTTGTCCGTGGTGCCGGCCGCGACGTTCCCGATCGTGTAGATGACGGCGATGGTCGGGTTGGCGGCTGAGGCGATGGTGGCCGTGCTCGAGGCACCGGCGGTGCCGTTCACCGAGACGATCGTGATCGCCGTGCCCGGCGTGGCGCTGGCGACGAGGTTGAACGTCTCGCTCGCGTTGCCGTTGTTCTGCACCGTGAAGTTCTGCGTGTACTGCACGCCGTTGCTCGGGAGGTGGTCGATGGTCGCGGCCTTCGGGCTCACCGCCACGCCGTAGGCTGTGGGCGGACGCACGCTCGTCGTGCTGGCACCGTTCACCGCGGGGGTGCGGAACGACGTCGCGGTGAGCGTGAGCGGCAGGATCGCGCCGCCCTGCGCCGAGGCGACGTCGTAGACGACGGTGACGACGACGTTCGCGCCAGCGGCGACCGTGGTGGTCTGCAGCGCCGCATCGAGCAGGGCGAGCGTGGCGTAGCTCGTCGCGCCGATCTTGTAGCCCGTGATGCTGAGCCCCGCCGCCGCCGACGTGGTGACCGTACCGATGGTGTCGGTACCGTTACCGGCGTTGGTGATGGTGAAGTTCAGGTTGTTGCCGGTGCTCGGGCTCGCGGGGGTGACGATCGCCGCCGAAGTGGTCGTGATGCCGGCGGTGAACCCGACCGTGACGCTCACGCTCGCGTTGACCGACGTATAGGTGTTGCCGTTCGCGTCGGTCCAGCTGGCGGTCGCCTGGTTCGTGATGACCGTGCCTTCAGCCGTCGCCTGCGCGCCGGCCGACTGCGCCGTCACGAGCGAGGTGAAGAGCATGATCGCCCCAACGGCCAGCCAGCGGCTGAGGTTGGAGGCGAGGGCGCGATCGCGCCGGAGGATGGTGCGCATGGGTGGTTCCTTGTTATCTGGGGAGTACGGCGGGAGGGAGAATCAGAGGGAGGAGCGGCGGAGCGACTCAGCGCTGAGCCGGCGCGGCCGGCGCAGGGGACACCACGGCGCGCGACGCGACGCGCGCCTCGAACTCGGCCGTCACCGTGGCGCCCGGCGCGACGAAGCCGCTCACGATCCAGCGGACCGCGCTGTAGCGGTCCGGCGAGACGGCCCGCTCGACGCGCTTGCCGTCGATCGTCACGGTCTCCATCGGATGCGCCGACCACGACTTGCCGCCGTCGGCGCTGTACTCGGCCTGGGCATCGGCGCGGCTCACTTTCGCCGAACCGGCAACGAACTCGAGGCCAGCGGCCATCGGGTTCTGCAACGCCACCTGGCGCACCGGGCGCGCGGCGACGTTGGTGAACGTCAGCTTGTAGCGCAGCACGTCGCCGGCGTGCGCGGTGGCGTCAGTGCGACGGCCGCCCTTCGACGCGAGCGCCGTGCGGTTCTCCGCCGAGACCACGAGCGCCTGTTTCTGCGCGAACGCAGGCACCGTGAGCGAACCGGCGAGCAACAGGGTGAAGAGGGAGATGCGGATGAGGGACTTCATGGTGCCTCCAAAGAGTTGGTGCGACGGGGGATACGTGGGGCCATTTTCGACTGGGGAAATGTCCGATTTCGCCCGTTAACGGGGCGTGAAGCGAGGCTGTCATTTTGTTCATGCGTTGGGGCGTCGAGGACTCAGACGGGCGGGGGTCATGACGATGCCGTCATGAATCGCGAGCAGCTTGAGGCCGTAAGCGTTAGGCCCGGAAGCCAGTGCAGGAGACGCCGTAGGCTGTAAGCTCTCAAGCGATAAGCTTCTCGCTGATCGCGTGTGCGAACGAGATCGCGAAAGTTGGCCACGTAAGTGACGAACGGCGGAACGCCTGTCATCCCGCACGAGCGAAGCGAGTGTCGGGATCTACTGTGCCCGCTCCGCGAGCCCGGTGGATCCCGACACTCGCTCGCTACGCTCGCTCCTGCGGATGACAGCGCCTGCGTTACCGCCGTTCCGTCACGAACCAGCGCAAGTTTCGTGATGCGATTCGGTACAGAGATCAGCGAACGCTTGTTGCTTGAGAGCGTGCAGCTTGGAGCGTCTTCTGCCCTGGCTGCCGAGCTTATCGCTTACAGCTCACTTCACCCGCACTCGAATCCAGAAGTACCGCGACGATGCCGCCGCCAGCGTTCCCGCCAGGCTCGCCGTGATCGTGCCGGCTGGGGGCACGGTCATCGTCCACCCGACCGCGTCGGGCGTGTTGGCGATGTGCGTCACCGCGCTCGGCACGGGATCCGAGATGCTGACCGCGCTGGCGGCGGCGGACCCCGTGTTCGTGACGGTGACCTTGTACTGCACGTACTCGCCCGGCGCGACGCCCCCCACGACGAGCGTCGTCTGGTCGTCGCGGTAGAGCTGCTTCGACATCGAGATGCCGGCGCGAACGACCGTGACGGTGACATCGCCGGCGCCGGTGGATGACGCGGTGAACGTGGAGGTCGCGGTGAGCTTGAGGACCGCCGTCGCACCGGTTGAGGCGCCGATCGGCACGCTGTACGCAACGGTGACCGTCGACGTCCCGTTCACGGCGAGGTTGGTGATCGTGCCGGTCGTCCCGTTCACGCCGTTCACCGAGATGATCGTCACCACGCCCGCGGCAGGTGCGACACTGGCGGCGAGCGTGTAGCTGTCGACGACGTTGCCGGTGTTCTGTACGACGTAGGTGTCGGTGTAGTTGGTGCCGTTGCTCGGCAGCCTCGATTCGGCCACGACGGTCGGCACCGACGTCACCGTGCGAACGGTGACGGCCGACGTCACGGTGGCGCGATTGTTCGCGAGATTGGTGTCGTCATTGGCGACGTCCGACGCCGTCACGATGTTGGTGACGCTCGCCGCCGCCGAAGCCGTGATGTTCGCGACGATGGTGAACGTCTGCGTGACGTTCTTCGCGAGTGCGCCGGGCAGCGTGCAGCTGACCACCTGCACGGTGTTGGTGCACGTCCATCCGCCGGGCGCCGTGACACTGTTGTACGTGAGGCCGGCCGGCAGGGTGTCGGTGATCGTGATCGGGGCCGGCGCCGATTGCGGGCCGTTGTTGACCGCCGTGATCGTATAGGGGCCGGTGAACCCGGTCGCGAAGCCGGCGCTCGCCGTGACCGTGACCTGCATGTCGGACTTGGGCACCAGCGTGGTGGCGTGGCCACCGGCGGGTGTCGCGCGCAGCGACACTGGCGTCGCCACGACGAGCACCAGCGCCACCACGGCGGCCGCGCGAGGAGCGCGGACAGCCGAGCGTCGCCCCTGCCGCAGAGGAGGGCCCGAGACCTGGTGCCGTGACATGGGAAGACATTAGGAGTCCTCATGTTACGAAACCCTGAACCCAGTCTGTCTTTTTGTTCATGTTTTCACCGGCTCTGAGCGAGGAGGGCGGTGACCAAGCTGCTGATCGTCGAAGACGAAGCCGACGTCCGGGACCTCGTGACGCTGGTGCTCCGCGAGGAGGGGTACGCCGTGGATTCCGCGGCGGACGCCACCGAGGGGCTCTCACTCGCGCTCACGAACGACTACGACGCCGTCATCCTCGACGTCCGGCTGCCCGACGGCAACGGGATGGACATCGCGCGCGCGCTGCGCCGCGAGTCGCGGGCCGTGCCGATCCTCATGCTCACCGCGCAGCGCACGGCGAGCGATGCGGTGCGGGGGCTCGACTCGGGCGCCGACGACTACCTGGGTAAGCCCTTCGACGTGACGGAGCTCAAGGCCCGCATCCGCTCCCTGCTCCGGCGCGGCGGCGCGGCCCGCACCGATCAACTGGCCTGCGGCACGCTGGTCGTGAACCGCCTCACCCGCCAGGCCCTCCTCGCCGGCGATCGCCTCACGCTCACGGCCAAGGAGTTCGGCGTCCTGGAGCATCTCGTGGCGCACGCCGAGCAGGTCGTCACCCGCAGCACGCTGCTGGAGAAGGTGTGGGAGCGCACGCGCGATCCGGACTCGAACGTGATCGACGTGCACGTGGCGCGACTGCGGAGCAAGCTGCGCGAGGGGGAAGGGACG
>JBJMNM010000669.1:0-5226 GCA_045804305.1 Gemmatimonadaceae bacterium
AATGGTCTGCAACACACGCCCGGTCGCGCGGTCCACCACCTGGATACCCTGGTCTCTCCAGCCATTCATCAGCAGAACCACGCGGTCGCCGTCCGGCGCGCTCACCATGGCGAGGGGCATCTGTCCCACGTCGTGCAGCGGCGCGGCGGGATCGAGCCGTACGCCAGTCGGGAGCCGGTCGTGCACGTCCGCCGGGTTGCCGGCTTGAAGAACGGTCCCGGTATTGCCCGAGCCGCCACAGCCCGCGCCAAGCCACAGGAATGCCGCGATGAGGGCTGGGGGGAGCGGTCGAAGTCGCGTCGTCATTGAATTCGAGAAATGGGTACCATCAAAGGTACGAACGGAGCGAACGGATCACAGTGGTGTAGCCTCTAGCTTCATGCACGTGCTGCCTCGTCACCTGGTTCACATCGCTGCGGTCGTCGTCGCTGTGTCGTCGGCGCATGCCCAGCACGCCGGCCACGAAGACATGCCCGCCAAGCCCGCCGATTCCGCGCGGATGGTGCACGTCATGGGGCAGGGAGTGCCGCTCGTCACGCGCGCCGATCCGACGGCGGGAGCTGCCGCGCTCACCGAGGCGGCGCTCACGCAGACCGTGGTGATGGCCCACGCGACCTGGTGGCGCGGTCGCGCCAGCCTCGATGCCACATTCGACGCCGAAGGGCTGACGACGCGGCGTGGGGAGCTGAGCACCGGTGCGTTCGGCGAAGGCTTCGTCGACCGGCGGCATCCGCACACCTACCTGCACGAGCTGGTGCTCACCGGCTTTGCTCGCGCTGGGAACCTCGCGCTCTCGGCCAGCGCAGGCCGCGGCTTTGCGCCATTCGGCACGGACGACCCGATGGTGCGGCCGTTCGCCAAATATCCGGTCAATCATCATCTGTCACAGATCCTCGAACGAGGTCTCCTCATCGGGGCGGCGCGGCTCGGGCCGGCGATTCTCGAGGCCGGCACGTTCGGCGGAGAGGAGCCGACAAGTCCAGGCTCGCTGCCGCGTGCCTCGCGCTTCGGCGATTCGTGGGCCGCCCGTGCCACGATTCTCCCAGCGTCGTGGGCCGAGGTGCAGGGGAGCTACGCGCGAGTCGCTTCTCCCGAGAATCCCGACGGCTACGGCCTCGACCAGCGAAAGCGAAGCGTGTCGGCACGCGCGATCTCGCCCGACGGCGCACGCTATGCGCTTGCCGAGTGGGCGCGCACGGTGGAGCACGATCACAACAGCGGCCTCGACGCATTCGGCTACGAGAGCGCATTGCTCGAAGGTGCGCTGCGGGCCGGTCCCGTCGGCGTGGCAGTCCGCCTCGAACAGACCGAGCGCGCGGAGGAGGAGCGGCTCTCCGATCCCTTTCGCACAGCCAGGCCCGCCTCGGACCTCAGCATCCTCGGCATCACCCGCTGGCGCATCGCGACCGTGCACCTCGACGCGCCCGCGGTGACGCGGCGCACGGTCGCGGCGGTCCCCTTCATGGAGCTTTCGCGACTCACGGCTGCGCCGCGGGGAGCGCCAACGTTGTTCGATCCGGAACGGTTCTACGGCACCTCGCGCCTGCTCATGCTCAGCGCCGGACTTCGACTCCGTGTCGGGGCGCCGCACGCCAGGATGGGGCGATATGGTGTCGCCGCCGTCGAGGGTCCGGTCATCGGCGGCGCGGCCTCGGGCCGCTCGTCGCACTCTCACTGAGCCTCTGATTCCAGTCACGTGATTCCACGAGCATTCGCGCATACTGTGGCGGTGGCCGCCGCGCTCGTCTCCCTCTCGTGTCGTGGTGACGGCACCGGACCGGACCCGCTGGCGATCACTCCTCCCGCGGCGATGACCGTGCTCGGTCGCGGTGTCGTACCGGCGTCGAGCCCGCGTATCACCGCCGAGCTGTACGTGCAAGGCACGACCGCGTACACCACGACCTGGGGCAACAGCGCCGCTGCGGCGAGCGTCTTCTACATCTGGGACGTCGCGGGCGACGTCCCGCTGCTCGTGGACTCGGTCAAGGTCGACAATGCGACGACCCTCGGCGACGTTGCCGTCTCCGACGACGGCTCGCTCCTCATCGTCGCCACCGAGCGCGCACCCGGCTCGATCATGGTGTACAGCCTCGCCGATCCGCGGAAGCCCGTGCTGCTGACCCGGTACTCCACCGCCAACACATCGCCCGGTGTGCACACGGCCGAGGTGGGACGCGTGGGCGGAAAGCTGTACGCGTTTCTCTCCATCGATCCCGCGTCGGGCTCACCGGCCCGCATCGTGATCGTGGACCTCAGTGCGCCGGCCGCACCGCGTGAGGTGTTCACGCAGGTGTTGGGACGGCCCTACGTCCACGACACCTTCCTGCGAGATGGCATCCTGTTCCTCGCGCTATGGAACGACGGCGTAGCCATCTGGGACGTCGGCGGCGGTGGAAAGGGGGGGACCATCACGGTGCCCGTGGAGCTGGGCCGCGTGGTCACCGCCAACGGCGAGGTCCACAACATCTGGTGGCTGCACGACCAGGCGTCCGGCACCGTGAAGTACGCGCTCATCGGCGAGGAGGGGCCGAGCACCGGTTCCCAGGCCTCGGGTGACGTACATGTCGTGGACGTGAGCGACATGAGCGCTCCCAAGGAGGTGGCGTACTACACCGTACCGGGAGCGGGCACGCACAACTTCTCCGTCGACGAGGCGAACGGCATCCTCTACGCCGCCTACTACAACGGGGGCGTGCGGGCGATCGACGTCCGCGGCAACCTCGATGACTGCACCGAAGCGCAGCGCTCCCGCCCAAGCGGCTCGAGCGTGGCATTCTGCGATCTCACGCGCATGGGCCGGGAGCTGGCGGTCGGTCTCGCGAATGGAAGCAACTCTGTCTTCATTTGGGGCGTCCAATACACTGGAGACGCCGTCTACGCCTCCGACATGCTGGCCGGGCTCTGGAAACTCCGCCCGTTCAGCCGACCGTAGGGCCATTCGAGGTCGCCGCGCGACAGCGGCGACCTTTTTCGATACATTCCCCTGACCGGCCGTTTCTCCGGTCGGGTGCCCCCACTCCGAGGTCGTTCGCATGCTCCGTCCACGTACCGCGGCCGTCGCGTCCCTGCTGCTCCTGCCGATGGTCGCCGGCGGCTTTCTCCTGCAGCAGGCGGCGCCGCGTGGCACCCCGCGACTGTTCGACCAGGTGCTGTCGATCGTCGCGAATCGGTACGTCGATTCGCTCCAGAGCTCTCAGGTGTTCGAGAAGGCCGCGAAAGGCCTCGTGCGGGAGCTCAATGACCCGTACAGCGAGCTGCTCGCACCCAGGCAGAGCGAGGAGTTCAATCGGAGTACGGGTGGTCGATATGGTGGAGTCGGCATGCTGCTCGAGGAGCAGAAGAGCGGCAGCATCACGAGCATCGTCGTGAGTCGGGTGTTCCCGAACACACCGGCGGAGAACGGCGGCGTGCGCGAGGGCGATCGCATCGTGCGCGTGGATTCGCTCAACACCTCCGACGCGAAGCTCGAGAAGGTCTCCGATGCGTTGCGAGGCGTCGCCGGCACCCAGGTGCAGGTCGTCTTCGCGCGGCCCGGAGTCGCCGAGCCCGTGAAGCTCGCGTTCAAGCGCGCCATCGTGCACGTGCCCGCGGTGCCCTACGCCACCATGGTGGGCGACCACGTTGGCTACATCCCGCTGCAGACCTTCAATGAGAACACCGCCGACGAGGTCGAGGCGGCGGCGTCCAAGCTCGTGAGCGCCGGCGCGCGTGGGCTCGTGCTCGACATGCGCGACAATGGCGGCGGGATCGTCGACCAGGCGCTCGCCGTGAGCTCGCTGTTCCTCAAGGACGGCCAGTCCATCGTGAACGTCCGGTCGCGCAATGCGCCGGATGAGATCGCGCGCGCCTCCACCGATCACCTGTCGTCGCAGCCGCCGCTCATCATCCTGACGGACGGCGGCACCGCGTCGGCGAGCGAGATCGTGGCGGGCGCGCTCCAGGATCACGATCGCGCACTCGTGCTGGGCACGACGAGCTTCGGCAAGGGCCTCGTACAGTCGCTCTTCCCGCTCGACGGCGGGTACGCGCTGAAGATCACCACGGGCAAATGGTACACGCCGAGCGGCCGGAGCATCCATCGGGAGCGCAAGCTGCTGGCCGACGGCCGCTTCGTCGAGACGCGGCCCGACTCGCTCGAGACCGAAGCCGAGAAGAAAGCGCGGCCCTCCTACAGCTCCGATGCCGGCCGCACGGTATACGGTGGCGGTGGCATCACGCCCGACGTCATCGTCGCCGACGACACGCTGTCGAGCGCGGAGCAGGAGCTCATCCGCTCGCTCGCGCCGAAGGCGCAGGCATTCGTCACGGCGCTCAATCAGTACGCGATGGAGCTCAAGCAGACGGCGCGACGCGACTTCACCGTCACCCCCGAATGGCGCGGCGAGCTCCGGCGCCGCCTCGGCGCTGTTGGCCTGACGATCGACGCCAAGCATGAGCCGGTCGCGACGAAGGTCCTGGATCGGGAGCTCGATCGTCGCGTCGCCCGCCTGGTGCTCGGTGATGCGGGGGCGCGCCAGCGTTCGGCGAGCGAGGATCACCAGCTCGCTCGCGCCATCGCGCTCCTGTCGACCGCGCGGTCACAGGACGCTCTCTTCGCGGCCGGTCGGACGTCGGTCAGCATTGCGCAGCCAACACATTGAGTCGTGAGCACGAAGCCGAACCAGCGATAGGAGAACGCCATGGGCGCCGAAGCTCAGACGACGCTGAAAGTCGGACGTCAGTCATATGCCGGAACGGCGCAGCTGGAGGCCGATGAGCTGCGCTTTCGCGGCGACACCCGCCTGCGCATCGCGCTGCGGGACGTGCAGGCGGTGAGCGCCAAGGACGGTGTGCTGCGCGTCGAGCACACGAACGGGGTCGCGTGCTTCCGGTTGGGCGACGCCGCGGAGCGATGGGCGGAGAAGATCCGCTCGCCGCGCACGCTCGCCGACAAGCTGGGCGTGAAGCGCGGCATGTGCGTCGCGGTGATGGATGTCGTGGACGAAGCCGTCCTCGCCGAGCTTGGGGGCAGCGGCGCCGAGCTCGTGAAGGGCTCCGTGCCCGACGGGGCGGCCATGGTGCTGTTCCGCGTCGAGCAGCCGCAGGCCCTGGCGCAGCTCGGGCCGATGACCGCGCGCATCGCACGCGATGGCGCCATCTGGGTGGTGCATCCGCGCGGCGTGCCCGCAGTGGCGGACACGGTGATCTTCGCCGCCGCGAAGGACGCCGGGCTGACCTACACGAAAG
>JBJMNM010000670.1:0-3417 GCA_045804305.1 Gemmatimonadaceae bacterium
GTGGGATCGGGCGCGTTGCGCTCCTTCACCGAGAGAATCGGCTTCCACCGCAGCACGTCGCGCAATGCGTCCACGGTGTCGTTGGTCGCGATGCCGGCCGCGACCAGCTCTCGGAGCGCATCGCGGACCTGTCGGGATGTCAGCTCGGTGGCTGCCGACACGTCGCCCGTGAACGACGCACCCTGCGCACGAAGCGCGTCGCGCACCGCGCGCGCGGGGTCCGTGAGCGAGGCATCGTCGGCCGGCGACGAGAGCCAGAGGCGGCCCGTTCCGCGCTCGAAGAAGCGGATGCGGCCAATGCTCGCCGCGCCGGACGTGCTCTGGTCGGGCCGCGGCTCGGCGGCCCATACCAGCGCACCGGACGACGCGAGCCGCGTGAGCGCGTCGGCGTCGTACTGCTCGACGCGTGCGGGCAGGTAGTCGCGCTCCCACCCCTCCGCCGGGCGTGCCAGACCGTACAACTGACCCAGTGCGTTCGCTACGGCATCGTGGCCGTTGAGCTGCGACTCGGGGGTCAGATGCTGCCAGCGCTGGAGAAAGCGGGCGAACGCGTCGATCGACACCGCTTCGATCTGCTTCCGCGCCTGCGCCAGCTCACGCCGCCGCGCCTGCTCGAGCAGCCTCCGCGACGCCCAGCGGTCCACGCTGCGATCGCCGCCGAACACGCCGCGGACCAGCACGGCGCTGCGCTCCCATTCCTCCAGCCGGCGGCGCACCCATCGCTCGTCGAAGTCGTAGCGAGCGCGCACGTCGTCCACCGTCACCGGGCCGGCGAGCGCGATGAACCGCGCGAGGATCTCTCGCCGCGCCGCGCGCTCGGTGAGCGCGGCCTCGCGCAGCGCGGTCGGGATCGCGTCGATCGGAGTGCCGAGCGTATCTGCACCGAACGCCGACGCGTAGCGCGCGTAGCTGTCCACGAGGATGAATCGATCCTCGCTTCCCGCCGACGTGGGCACGCGCGCCGGAACGAGACGCCCGCTCTCGAGCAGTGCCGTCAGCGGGTTTCCCCTCTGCCACTGATCGGGCGGGCTGACTCGGGTTTCCAGTTCGGCACGCGTGAGATCGCCCGCGCGATCCACCAGGAGCGCCAGCTCGTCCGCATCGCGCGCCTGCCGGCCGGGTGCCGTGCCTCGGCGGCGCGCCAGCAGCTCGTCGAGCACGGCGAGCGTCTGGTCGTCGGCGCCTTCCCCGCCCATGAGCTCGTCCAGCAGCGCGCGATCGAGCGAGAGGAGCGCCGCGCGCTCCTCGGCCCGCGGCACGTCCTTCCCGTACATGTGGTCGATCACGAACCCGAACTGGAGCGACGCCGCGAACGGGGAAGGGATCTCCGTTTCCACCACGCGCATCGTGATCTGCCCCGACGCGAGGCGCTCCAGCACGTCGCGCAGTCCGGCCATGTCGAACGCGTCTTGCAGGACATCCCTGTACGTCTCGACCAGAATGGGGAACGACGGAAACTCGCGTACTGCCTGGAGCAGGTCGAGCGACTTGAGACGCTGGAGCCAGAGCGGCATGCGCCGGCGTGGGTTGCCGCGCGGCAGCAGCAGCGCGCGCGCCGCGTTCATGCGGAAGCGCGCGCCGAACAGCGACGACTGCCCCACCTCCTCGAGCACGAGCTGCTCGGCCTCTTCCACACCGAGCGCGCGAATGGCGTCCGTCGGCGGGGCGGTGCCGAGGTCCGGCAGCCGCAGCATGAGGCCATCGTCGGTCGTCTGGACCTGCACCTCCACGCCGAGCCGCTCGCGCATCCGGCGGCCGAGTGCCATGCCCCAGGGCGCGTTCACGCGTCCGCCGAACGGCGCGTGCAGCACCATCCGCACCGATCCCACCTCGTCGCGGAAATGCTCCAGCACGAGGTGTGTGTCGTCCGGGACGATGCGCGTGATGGCGCGCTGCGCCTGCACGTACTCCACGAGCGAGCGGGCCGTGGGCTCATCGGCGTGGTGACGCTGCTGGATCTCGCCCAGGTCGGCGAGGGTGCGAGCCTCATCCAGTTCACGTCGAAGGGCACCCACGCGCGCCGTGAGGTGATTGGAGCGCGCCATGAACTCGCCGTGCCAGAAGGGCATGCGCGCCGGCGCGCCAGGGGCCGGCACCACCACCACGCGATCGTGCTCGATCGTGCGAATGCGCCAGGTGGAGCTGCCGAGCTGGAAGGCGTCGCCCACGCGCGACTCGTGCACGAACTCCTCATCGAGCTCGCCGAGTCGGGTCTTGTCGGGGAGATTGACCGTATAGAGACCGCGATCGGGGATGGTGCCGCCCGAGATGGTGGCGACCATCCGAGCACCGCGTGTGGGCGTCAGCGTATCGCTCACGCGGTCCCACGAGAGCCGCGCATCCAGCTCCGCGGCCACGTCGCTCGGATATTTCCCCGACAGCATGCCGAGCACCTCGTCGAATGCGGCACGGGTCAGGCCATGGTACGGGTAGGCCCGACGCACGAAATGAAAGAGCTCGACACTCGTCCATTCCGGCGTTTCGCTCGCCACGATCGCGACGACGAGCTGTGCGAGCACGTCGAGCGCGTTCTGCACCACACGCGTCGGCTCCACGTCGCCGCTGCGCATGGCGTCGAGAATGGCGAGCTGCTCCAGCGCGTCGTCGCGAAAGGTGGGGATGAAGAGGCCGCGGCTCGTGGCGTCGAGCGAGTGCCCGGCGCGTCCCACGCGCTGGAGCGCCGCTGCGACTCGCTTGGGGCTCTGGAGCTGCACCACCAGGTCGACCGATCCGACGTCGATCCCCAGCTCGAGGGAGCTCGTGGTGACGAGGGCGCGCAGCTCTCCTGCTTTGAGCCGCTCCTCGAGCAGGAAGCGCCGCTCCCGCGACAACGACCCGTGATAAGGGAGTGCGATCTCCTCCTCGGCGAGCTGGTTCACCCGAGCCGCCATCCGCTCCGCCTGCGCGCGGTTGTTCACGAACACCAGCGTCGTCCGCGCGCCGCGGATCTGGTTCAGGACCAGCGGCGCGACCGATGTCCAGATCGTCCCGCCCACGTTCGCCAGATCATCCACCGGCGAGATGACGCGGGTCTCCATTTTCTTCACGAGGCCGCAGTCCACGATCTGGACGGGCCGAAAGATCGGCGCGCCGGGGCGAACGGCGAACGCGGATGACATGGCGCCAGAGTCAACTGCGAACGCGGACGACGCGGATTGGGCGGATTTCGCGGATGAAAAAAGAAGCAGGTCCTTCGCTGCGCTCAGGACGACAGCGTTAGTGCTTCACCGCCACACACGGCACATCCCGACCGTTCCGCGCATAGCACGCACCGTACGGTCCCGGCGCATGTCCGAAGTAGTGCAACGCGATCACGACCATGAATCCGATCCACCCAACAAGCGTTGCCGCCTGCGCCAGCCGATGCTTGATCATTGGATTTCCTTTTCGCGCACAATGCGAATGCCGTACACCGGA
>JBJMNM010000671.1:0-2039 GCA_045804305.1 Gemmatimonadaceae bacterium
CAGCAGCATCATGCGGATTTCACGGGCTTCGAGTGGGGATGTGCTCGCGCCGCGCGGCGCTCCGAGAACCAGGCGTAGCTCCGTGCGAGCCCCTCCTCCAGCGAGACCGCGGGACGCCAGCCAAGGAGCGTGTTCGCCTTCTCCACGGCGACGAACGACTCCTGCTGCTCGCCGGCTCGCTTGGGCGCGTGCTCGATCACGACCTCGCGCCCCGCAACGTTGCGCAGCACGTCCACGATTCGCACGACTGGCGTCCCCTTCCCCGTTCCCAGATTGAAGGCCCTGGCGTCGAGCTGGCCGATGGCGGGCAGCGTCTGCGTCGCCGCCCGCCACGTCGCGTCCGCGATGTCGCCCACGTACACGTAGTCGCGCGTCTGGGAGCCGTCGCCGAAGATCGTCAACGGCTTGCCATCCAGAATGCGTCCGCAGAAGATGGCCACGACGCCGGCCTCACCGTGCGGGTCCTGACGCGGGCCATACACGTTGCCGAAGCGCAGCGCGACAGAGTCGAGCCCGTGCACCCGGCCGTAGTAGGCGAGATACAGCTCGGCCGACAGCTTGGAGATCGCGTACGGCGATTCAGGGTCCTTGGGAAAAGTCTCGACATTGGGCGGCGTAGTGTAGTCGCCGTACAACGCCCCGCCTGTGCTGGAGAACACACGTCTGGTGCGGGGCGAATGGTGCCGCACGGCCTCCAGAAGATTGAGCGTTCCCACGATGTTGGTGCCCGCGTCGAACACGGGATCCGCGACGCTCTTCCGCACGTCCATCTGGGCCGCGAGATGGACGAGGGCCTTGGGCTTCAGTGTCGCGACGAGCGACGCCGCCTCGGGTGAGCGAATGTCGAGCTCGTGAAAGACGACGCCATCCGCCAGGTTCTCGCGCTTGCCCGTCACGAGGTTGTCCATCACGTGCACCGTCCATCCCTCGGCGAGAAATCGATCGACGACGTGCGACCCGATGAAGCCAGCGCCGCCGGTGATCAGTACGGTGGGCATCAGCGCTCATCCTCGCTGGCGGCGTCGGTGGGCGCTGTGGGGGCGTCGCGGTCGTCGATCGCGAAGAGATAGCGCGCCGCGTCCACGACGCCGAGTCCGCGACCGTTCGCCGCCGCGGCGCGAAGCCGCACCGACGGCTCGTGCAGGAACTTGTTCATCAATGACTGGGAAAGGCGTTCCACCGCTTCACGCTGCGCGGGGGTCAGGTCGGGAAGACGCTTCAATGCAATGGCCAGTTCGCGCTCGCGCACGCGATTCATCTCCTCGCGCACGCGGGTGAGCACCGGCACGGCCGCGAGACCGGCGAGCCACTGCCAGTACTTCTCGACCTCCTCGCTCACGACGGCTTCCGCTGCCGGCAGCTCGTCGGTGCGCCGCGCGAGATTGGAGCTCACGACGGCGTGAAGATCGTCGAGGTCGTACAGGAACACGTTGTCGAGCTCCGCGACGGAGGGATCCACGTCGCGGGGCATGGCGATGTCCAGGATGCAGAGCGGCCGATCGCCGCGGCGCATCACCGCCTCGCGCACGCGTTCCGCGCTCACCACCGGACGCGGCGCGGCCGTGGAGCACAGCAGCAGATCCACGTCCGCGAGCGCCGCCCACGCGTCGTCGTAGCGCACGGCCGACGCGCCGTATTGCGCCGCCAGCTCGACCGCCCTCTCGAAGGTGCGGTTGGCGACGACGGCGGCACGGACCCCTTCCTGCTGCAACGACGCCAGCGCGAGCTCTGCCATCTCGCCCGCGCCGAGCACCATCGCGCGACGGCCAGCGAGGGAGCCAAAGATCTTCTTGGAGAGCTGCACCGCCGCCGAGCTGACGCTCAGCGCGCCGTGACCCAGCGTTGTCTCGCTGCGAACGCGTCCCCCTACGAGGAGGGCCGTCTGGAAGAGACGGTTGAGCACCGCGCCCGACGCGGGCCGGCTGACCTCCCACGCGTCGCGCACCTGGCCGTGAATCTGGGCCTCGCCCACGACCATGGAGTCCATGCCCGCCGCGACCCGGAACAGGTGCGCCACCGCCTCGCGATCGCGTCGCACG
>JBJMNM010000672.1:0-2851 GCA_045804305.1 Gemmatimonadaceae bacterium
CGGCACGATGAAGCTGCGGACGCCTGGTCCCGACAATCAGCTGATGTCCGGTCTCATCCTCGTGGACGGAGTGCGCGTCGACGCGGCCACATTCCAGCGACTGAATCCGACCGCCTTCAAGACGGTCGACATCATCAAGGGATCGACTGCGACGAAGCTGTACAGCGATCCGGCCGCGGCCAATGGCGTCATCCGGGTAAGGACGAAGTAGGGCACTTCGCTTGATAGAGGGGTCCGCGGCGTTCCGCGCCGCGACCCCCTACTTGAGCATCTGCTTGGCGATCGTCTGCAGCTGCATGTTGCTCGTCCCCTCGTAGATCGCGCCGATCTTCGCGTCGCGGTAGAACTTCTCGGCCGGGTAGTCGGTGGTATAGCCGTACCCGCCAAACAGCTCGAGCGAGATCGACGTCACCCGCTCGGCGACCTGCGACGAGAACAGCTTCGACATGGCGCCTTCCATGGAGATGTCGTGGCCGGCGTCCTTGAGCCGCGCGGCGTTGTACACCATGAGCCGCGCGGCCTCCGCTTCAGTGCGCGCCTGCGCGAGCTGGAACTGGATGCCCTGAAACTCGGCGAGCGGCTTGCCGAACTGGTGCCGCTCCTTCACGTACGTCGCAGCGGCGCCGAGGGCGCCCTGACAGATGCCGATCATCTGCGCGCCGATGCCGATGCGTCCCTCGTTCAACGTTTCGATCGCCACCTTGTAACCCTGGCCAACGGGGCCGAGCACGTTCTCGGCTGGCACTTCCACGCCATCGAGAATGAGCTCCGTGGTGCTGCTGGCGCGAATGCCGAGCTTGTCCTCCTTCTTGCCCACGGCGAAGCCCGGGAAGCCGCGCTCCACGATGAACGCGGTGATCCCCTTGTATCCCGCCGCCGGGTTCGTGTTGGCGAAGACGATGTAGATGCCGGCTTCCGCGCCGTTGGTGATCCACATCTTGCGGCCGGTGAGCACCCACGCGTCGCCCTTCTGCACGGCGCGTGTGGACATGCCGAACGCGTCGGAGCCGGAGCCGGGCTCGCTCAGCGCGTAGGCGCCGATCGTGTCGCTCGTGAGGCGCGGCAGGTATTTGGCCTTGAGCGCATCACTGCCATAGCGCGCGATGGGATAGTTCACCAGCGTGTTCTGCACGTCCACCACGATGGCGGCCGACGCATCGTGCTTGCTGATCTCTTCCACGGCCAGCGTGACCATCATGAGCGAGCCGGCGGCGCCGCCGTACTGCTCGGGGACCTCGATCCCCATCAGCCCCATCTCGAAGTACTGCGCCACCAGGGCGGGGTCGACCTTGCCCGCCCGCTCCATGGCTGCGACGCGCGGCTTCACTTCGTCGGCCGCGAACGTCGCCACGACATCGCGGAACGCGAGCTCGTCTTCGGAGAGTATCGTGAGCGGTGGGCGCGCGCTGGCGATATCGGTGGACATGGCGGCTCGAGTCGTGGAAGAAGCTGGTCAGCGCGAGATGGTGTCCGGCAGCGCGGCAGTCGCGTCGTTCACCGGACGACAGCGGCAGGCGTCACCGCAGGCGGTCGCGGATCGAGACGAATGCCAGCAGTGTGCGGCGTCGTCCGCGTTCAGCGGATTGGCGACCGCCACGCCGGCGCGGCCAAGGATGAGCTCCGCAAGCTTCTCGTGGACACCGAAGGCGCTCGTCACTCGCACCTCGAGCGAGGGATATGGTTCCGCGGCTTGCGCGACCATGCGCGGGATATCTCCGGTCGAGTGCTTGCCGGGCGAGAGCATGTACGGAAACACGATGAGCTCGGTGGCACCAGCGTCAACACAGCTGCGAACCCCAGCTGAGATCGATGGCTCGGCCAGCTCCATGTGTGCAAAGCGTACCACCACGTCGGAGCCGGCCATGGCCTGGACGAGGTTCGCCATGCAGTCCATCATCTCGTTGGCCGCGTCGCGACGCGAGCCGTGGTCGATCAACAGAATCGCCTGCATTGGGGTCCGGCGTTGAAAGGGGCGCCTGAAAGTTAGCGCCTGCTTGACGATCCGGCCGGTTCGGCGTTTATTCGGCACCACGGCTTCTCACCCTCAACCTCCGGTACCGACATGTCGCCCTCCGACTCGCAGCCCACGCTCGGCTCGCTCACTCCGGTGATGGTCGTCGATCAGGTCGAGCCCTGTCTCGCTTTCTGGGTGGATCGCCTGGGGTTCACGGCTGAGAACCAGGTCCCCGGCGACGACGGCCAGCTCGTGTTCGCCAGCGCGAAGAAGGGCGACATCGAGGTCATGTACCAGACCCGGGCGAGCGTGATCGCCGATCGGCCTGCATCCGCCGCGGAGCTGACCGGCCACTCCACCGCGCTGTTCATCACGACGCAGGACCTCGACGCCGTCGAGCGCGCGCTCGAGGGCGCTCCGGTGGTGCAGCCCCGGCATACGACGTTCTATGGCAGCACGGAAATCTACGTGCGCGAGCCGGGTGGGAACACCGTTGGCTTTGCCCAGTTTGGGGGTTGATGGGCGTTAGCTGTTTTCCGTGCATTCCCGACGAAGGGTGTGCGGCTCGAACGGATGACCGGATCGGCTCCGAGAGCGGTCTGGTCTCCGCGCACCCTGGCTGGCCCCGCGACCCCAAAGCATTTCCTTTCTTCGGGGTCGCGGGTCAGCATGGTGTACCGAGGCGATCCCGAGGCGGTATCCGGCAGTGTCCGGCTAATCCGTTCTGATCCGCACACGCTGTTGCAGCAAGACTCGAAACGCCGTTGGTCCGGCGCGATGACCTAGTAGGGCACCGCGGCATTGGTGGACGTCACCGCGGCGCTCGTGACGTCGAGGGAGTCGCCGAACACCTCGAGCGCCAGCTCGACCTTGCCGAACGGCGCCGAGACCTGCACG
>JBJMNM010000673.1:0-2616 GCA_045804305.1 Gemmatimonadaceae bacterium
TGCTAGCCATGGTAAGCCTCTATGCGTTGGCAGTGATTACGCGACCACCGCGAGCACATCGGACTCGCGGAGGATCAGGTACTGCTCGTTGTCGAGCGTGATCTCGGTGCCGCTGTACTTCCCGTAGAGGACCTTGTCGCCGACCTTCACGGACATCGGCACGAGCTTCCCGTCCTCATACTTCCCGGGGCCGGCGGCGATGATCTCGCCCTGCTGCGGCTTCTCCTTTGCCGTGTCGGGGATGTAGAGGCCACCGCGCATCTGCTCGGTGTCCTCCGATGCCTTCACGACAACCCGGTCCGCCAGCGGCGAGATTTTCACGCCAGCCGCGCTTTTGGTGGCCATAGGTGGTGCGCCTCCGATTCGTAATGCGGTGAAAAAGAATGGCAATTGGGCATTAGCACTCGCTTCCCGGGAGTGCTAACAAGCCGGATAATACCCCCGCCGCCTCGGTGAAGCAAGGGGCGGGGTCCAAATGATGCCGACGGCCCTAAATTGTTGTTTTATAATATTTTACGCGACCGATACGGACTGGACCGAGGCCAGACCGCCGTCAGTGCGTCACGAGCTCGAAGGCGACCTGCAGGCCTCTGAGGGTGAGGTACGCGTCCACCGCGTCGAATGAGTGGACGAGCGGCGCGAAGGTCTCCGCCAACCCGCCCGTGCCGATCACCATCGGCGCCTCCTTGCCCGGCCACTCGGCCTTGATCCGCCGCACGATGCCGTCGATGGACTCGGCGGCCCCGAACATCACGCCGGCTCGAATGCATTCCTCCGTGCGCTTGCCGATCGTGCGCGACGGCGCGACGAGCTCCGTGGCGGGGAGCTTCGATGTGCGGCGGAACAGCGTTTCGGCCGACGTCCGCACGCCGGGCGCGATCACGCCGCCCAGGAAGACACCGTCCTTCGTGATGCAGTCGAAGGTGGTGGCGGTGCCGAGATCCACGACGATGCAGTCGCGCCCATAGTGGCGGCTCGCCACGAGCGTGTTGATGATGCGGTCCGCGCCCACCGTGAGGGGCTCGTCCACGGCGAGGGTGATCGGCAGAGGCGACGTGGCGTCGAAGATCTCCACGCGAGCCGACGGCAGCCATCGCGTGCACGCCTCGGCGAGATGAAGCGCCATCCCGCGGACCACGGAGGCGATGGCGACGCCGTGGACGTCGGCCACATCCACCTCGGCGCCGGCCAGGAGGCCGCGCAGCAGCACGCCCACCTCGTCGGAGGAGCGCGGCACATCGGTCATCACCCGCCAGTGCGCGCGTAGCGTGGTGCCGTCGAACAGACCCAGGGTCGTCTCCGAGTTGCCGACGTCGAAGGTCAGGAGCATGCGAGCGGTTCGGCGAAGGTGAGGGAGCCGGTGCGATGGGAGGCGATGCGACCGTCCGGTCCGGCGACGAGCAGCTCGCCCTCGGGGGAGATGCCCGTAACGGTGCCGGCCGATGGAGACGTCACGACGCGCTCACGCGCGATGTCGCGCCCTTCCCACCGTGCGAGCTCCTCGGCGCTCAGGTGTCGGCTGGCCGCGGCGGCGGCACGGAGTGCGGGCACGACCTGCTCGAGCGCCTGGACGCGCGAAACGCCGGGCGCGAGACCGATACCCGTGCTCACGTCGGGCGCCATCACATTGAGCCCGAACCCGATCGCCACCCAGTCGGGGGCCGTGCCGCGCCATCTCGTCTCGATGAGGATGCCGGCGAGCTTGCGCTCACCAACGTAGAGATCGTTGGGCCACTTCACCCCCACGCGATTGCCCGCCAGCACGTCCAGCGCCTCCGCGGCGTAGAGCCCACAGCGGAGGGAAAGGACGTCGAGCGCGCGCGCGTCCGAGGGGCGCTCGATCAGCGTGATCCACAGGCCGGCTCCCGGTGCCGAGGCCCAGCGGCGGCCATGGCGCCCGCGACCGGCGGTCTGCTCGTTCGCCACGATCAGCGTGCCCGATGGTGCGTCGGGCGCCATCGCGTGCGCCACGTCGAGGGTGGATCCGACCTCGTCGAACAGATCGACGCGCGGGAGCCGGAGCCGCCGCGCGAGCTCGTCGGCCGTCGCTCCGTCCAAGCGCGTGGAGCGGGCGTCAGCGAAAGACAAGGAAGTACACGATGGCCAGCACCACCCGATACCAGCCGAACGCGGCGAAGTCGTGCTTCTTGATGTAACCGAGGAACGACTTGATGGCGATGATCGCGGTGATGAAGCTCACCACGAAACCGACCGCCAGGATCCCGTAATTCCCGACGAGCGCCGCACGTCCCTTCACGAGCTCCAGGCCGGTCGCGGCGAGCATCGTGGGAACGGCGAGCATGAACGAGAACTCCACGATCGTGCGCTTGGACACGCCGATCAGCGATCCGCCCACGATCGTCGCCGCCGAGCGCGAGACGCCCGGGATCACGGCGATCGCCTGGAAGAGGCCGATGAGGAATGCCTTCCGGTAGGTGATCTCGGAGAAGTCGACGTCTTCCCTGTCGTTCTGGAGGCGCCACCGCTCGAAGGCGATGAGCGCGATGCCGCCGATCAGCAGGGCGGCCAGCACGACGTTGACGTTGCCCAGCAGATATCCCTTGATCGCCTTGTAGACGGTGAGGCCGATCACGCCGGTGGGGATCACGGCGACAA
>JBJMNM010000674.1:0-4803 GCA_045804305.1 Gemmatimonadaceae bacterium
GAAGTTCATGCAGAAGGCGCCCCAGTTCTTGAGGCCGTTCATGCGGTGGATGTTGCTGAATCCCATGAAGCCGAGCGCGGCGAGCATGAGGATCCCGATGCCCGCGCCGAAGTAGCCGCCGTACACGCCCACCAGGAGCTGCGCCGCAAGGAGTAGTGGGGTGGGGGAGCGCTGACCGACCTCGTGATCCGACAGGTGCGTCGCCTCCCCACCGCGAATCCACCGCAGCAGCGGACGCTGCAGGAGGAAGAGCATGGTGGCGCCCAACACCAGCCAGGGCACGATGCGATTGAACGTCGCGTTCGTCGTGTGGAGCAGGAGGACCGCGCCAATTCCGCCGCCAACCAGGCTGGGCACGGCCAGCGACACCGCCCATCGGCGGGACCCGGCAAGCTCCTCCCGATACCCGAGTGCGCTGCTCAGGGAGGCGGGGAGCAGCGCCACGGTGCTCGTGGCGTTGGCGACGAGCGGCGTGAGCCCCGCGGCGACGAGGGACGGAAAGGTGAGCAGGGTGCCGCCACCGGCGACCGAGTTCATGATGCCCGCCAGAAACGCGGCGCCGGCGGCGACCAGGAGCCGAATGGTGCTGACGGGTTCGAGCGCGGCGAGTATCAGAGGGCGGAGCGCGTAGGTGGTCGACAGCCGGCGGCGGACGTCGGCGAAGAATAATCGGTAGCACGTCGCCGCCGGCGACCGAGGGCAATGCCGTGGCGCAGCCTCCCCCGATACATTTCAGGCTCGGCCGAGCACGGGCTCCGCCGAGCGGTGGGGACACCCCAGGGGGAACGCTTACATGGGCAAGACCGAAACGAAGGCGGCGGGCGCGACCGACGCAGGGGCGCTCGAGATCAAGGATACACGCACCGGTACCGGATACTCGATACCGGTCCTTCCACCAGGCACGGAGGGCGACATCACCATCCGCGCCATGGATCTGCGACAGATCAAGCAGCGCCCGGACGAGTTCGGGCTGATGACATACGATCCTGCGTTCATGAACACGGCGTCGTGCAAGAGCGCCATCACGTTCATCGACGGCGACAAGGGAATTCTCCGCTATCGCGGATACCCGATCGAGCAGCTAGCCGAGAAGGCCAGCTTCCTCGAGGTGGCGTGGCTGCTGAGGAATGGCGAGATCCCGTCGCAGAGCGCGTACGACGACTGGACGCACCAGATCACGTACCACACGTACGTGCACGAGAACATCAAGGCGTTCCTGCAGGGCTTCCGCTACGACGCGCACCCGATGTCGATGCTGTGCAGCTCGGTGGCGGCGCTGTCGTCATTCTATCCGTCGGCGAAGAACATCGACGATCCGGCCGAGCGGCACATCAGCATCGTGCGTCTGATCGCCAAGATGCCCACGCTCGCGGCGTTCATCTACCGGCACTCGAAGGGCCTGCCGTTCATCTACCCCGACAACGACCTGTCGTACGTCGAGAACTTCCTCTCGATGGTCGCGCGCATGACGGAGCCCAAGTACGAGGCGAACCCGGTGTTCGTGCACGCGCTCGAGGTCCTGTTCATCCTCCACGCCGACCACGAGCAGAACTGCTCTACCAACGCCGTCCGTGCCGTCGGCAGCTCGCACGTCGATCCTTTCTCGGCGATCGCGGCCGGCATCGCCGCGCTGTATGGCCCGCTGCACGGCGGCGCGAACGAAGCCGTGCTGCACATGATCAAGGAGATCGGGGACAAGAAGAACATCCCCGCCTTCATCGAGAGCGTGAAGCAGGGCAAGGGGAGGCTGATGGGCTTCGGGCACCGCGTGTACAAGAGCTACGACCCGCGCGCCCGCATCGTGAAGAAGCTCGCCGACGACGTCTTCAAGGTGGTCGGTGTGGACAAGGACCTCGAGATCGCGCTCGAGCTCGAGCGGATCGCCCTTTCCGACGAGTACTTCGTGTCGCGAAAGCTCTACCCCAACGTGGACTTCTACACGGGGCTGATCTATCGCTCGATGGCCTTCCCGACGGACTTCTTCACCGTGCTGTTCGCCGTTGCGCGGACGTCGGGCTGGCTCGCGCAGTGGGAGGAGATGCTCAACGACAAGGAGCAGAAGATCGCCCGTCCGCGACAGATCTACACGGGCTACGCGGAGCGGCCGTACTCGTCCTCGCTGACGTACAAAGGGTCGACGAAGCAGAAGGACGCGGTGAGGAAGTGAACCGTTTACCGTTTACCGTGAACCGTTTACCGTGAACGGTGAACCGTAAGATCAAAGGCACACCAGACTCAATCCGGTGTGCCTTTGTAGTAACGGTTCACGGTTCACGGTTCACTGTCGCGCACACCGACCGTACCGGACACCGCCCGCAGTGCGCCACCCGCGCCGTACACACGAGCGCCCCGAGCTCCATCAGCGCCTGGTTGTGCGTCCAGGTGGCCTTGCCGGTGCGGGGGAGAAGATCGCGCGCGATCGACCAGAGGCGCTTCTGCCCGCGCGCCGATTTCACGTCCACCTCCGGCGCGAACACGCGCTTGAGCACGCGCGCCACGTTGGTGTCCACCAGCTCGGCGCGCCGCTCGTATGCGAACGAGCTGACGGCGCCCGCGGTGTAGGCGCCCACGCCGGGCAGCGCGCGCAGCGACGCCACGTCCGGTGGAAGCGTGCCCGCGGCGTCGCGGCCGCGATCGGTCACCTCTTTCGCGAGCGCGTGCAGGTTGCGCGCTCGCGCGTAATAGCCGAGCCCCGACCACGCGTCCGTCACCCGGCTCGGCCGCGCGCGCGCCACGTGGTGCAGCGTGGGAAAGGTCGCGAGGAACTCGCCGTACTTGGGGACGACCCGCGACACCTGCGTCTGCTGGAGCATCAGCTCCGAGACGAGGACGTGATACGGATCGCGCGTGTTGCGCCACGGCAGGTCGCGGCCGTTGGCGCGGAACCACCGGCGGAGCAGGGTGCCGAACCGCCGGCCGCGCGCCTCGTCGATGCGTTCAGGCATCACTGCGGCGTCCAGGCTGGCGCGGCCGTGAACAGGCCGTCCACGAACCCGATCCGGTGCGCGAGAAAGAGCCCGAACGCGATGCTCGCCATGCCGGAGGCGATGCGGAGCATGCGATTCATCCCGGCAAAGCGATGTGTCGCGAGCAGCGATGGCGCCGCGATGGAGACGGTGACCAGCAGCATGCCCGCAATCGTGCCCACGCCGAAGACCGCGAGATAACCCACCGCCCACAGGGGGTCGGGGATGAGCGCCACCTGTGGCAGCGTGGCCACGGCCGCGGAGCCGGCGAGTCCGTGCACGAACCCCACTGTGATCGGCCGGGCGGTGCTGTCGGCCACTCGGCGCTCGCCTCCGGCGAGCGTGAGGAGCCCGAGCACGACGAGCATCACGGCGACCGCGAACTCCAGCGAGAGGCCGAGCCGCGGCGGAATGCCCGAGAGCTGCACCTTGAGCATGATGATGGCGCCCCCCACGAGAAGAATCGTGGCGGTGTGGCCGACTCCCCAGAGCACGCCGGTGCGCGCGGCGCGCGCCAGCGACCGCTGCTGCGACACGATCGTCGTGACGGCCACCACATGATCGGGATCGGTCGCGTGCCTCATCCCGAGCAGGAATCCGAGCGCGAGGATCGTGAGGAGCGCGGTCAACATGGGCGAAAGGTACATGGCATCGGTCAGAAGCCGGCCGGCCGCTCACGCGCGTCGGCACGAGGACGGTACATGATGACGTTCGCGCGCTCCAACGTGATGAGCCCACCTCCGATCATCTCGTCGAGCTCGGGCAGGATCGCGTCGATGCGCTCGGAGGTCTCGATGCACTCGACCACAATGGGGAGATCGAGCGACAGCACCTCGATGCGGTCCGTGTGCACCGTGGAGCTGGCGCCGAAGCCCATGACCCCCCGGAGGACGGTGGCTCCCGCGTAGTGCCTTCGCCGGAGCAGCTCCACGATCGCGGCATAGAGTGGCTTGCCCTCGAACTTGTCGCGCTCACCGATGTGAACCCGCATGAGGACCCGCTCTCCCTTGAAGCCGTGCATGATGCCTCCTTGCAGCCGATCAGAGCCGCTCCCGGAACGCGATGAGCTCGCGCGCCAGAAGAAAACCCACAAGGGTGCCGGCGAGCGCCAGGAACACGCTGCCGAACGCGTAGAGTCCCGCGCGCTCGTACTGGCCGTCCTCCAGCAGCGCCGCCGTCTCGTAGCTGTACGTGGAAAAGGTAGTGTAGCCGCCGCAGAATCCCGTGGTGAGCAGCGCGCGGACCTCGATGCTCATGGAGGGTGTGGCCAGCGCGTAGCGGATGATGAAGCCGAGCAGCAAGCTCCCCGACACGTTGATGAGGAACGTGCCCCAGGGGAACGTCGCACTGATCCGTTGCTGCACCGCGGTCGCCAGGTAGTAGCGCGCCACGCCACCCACAGCCGCGCCGACGGCGATCGCCCAGACCGTTCTCACGAGCACCTCCTCCACCGTGGTTGTCACTCTGCGGCGGACAATCTATTCTGCTTTCCATGTCCGCGCCCATCACCATCCACGACGTCCGAGCCGCCCGCGAGCGCCTGGCCCCCTACCTCACGCCGACGCCACTCCGCAATTACCCCATGCTCGACGCCGCCCTGGGGCTGTCGGTGCTGGTGAAGCACGAGAACCTGCAGCCCACCGGCTCGTTCAAGGTGCGGAACGGGCTCGCCACGCTGACCGCGCTCGACACCCCGCAGCGCGCCGCGGGCGTGGTGGGGGCCACCACCGGCAATCACGGGTTGGGCCTCGCCTTCGCCGGCCGGCAGCTCGGCGTGCCAGTCACCATCTGCGTGCCGCGCGGCAACAACCCCGAGAAGAACGCCGCGCTGCGCGCC
>JBJMNM010000675.1:0-4037 GCA_045804305.1 Gemmatimonadaceae bacterium
GGGGCAGCTCAGCGGCGCCCGTTCACGTGTCACACTCTCTCTGGTGAGTGCCATGTCGCGATTGCAGTCCTTCCTCCTGCTGGTCCTGCTGGCGATCTTCGCCCGATCGCTGGCGGCACAGGGCCCGGTGCCGGGGACGCCAGCGAACGGGCCGGCCACACCGCCGGCCATGCCGGTGGCGCTCGCCCCGTCCGGCGCCGTCACGCACGACCCGGTCTACGAGAAGAAGATCCAGACCGAGGTCAAGGCGCTCGACGGGTTCAAGGTCACGCTCTTCGCCGAGCCGCCGTTCGCCGAATACCCGACGTGCGTGACCGCCACGCTCGAGGGCGTGGTGTTCGTGTGCACCGATCCGAACCTCGCCCAGGACTACGTGAAGGGCCGCGGCCGCATCATCCGCCTCGTCGATGCGGACGGCGTCGGGCACGCGGACCGGTACACCGTGTTCACCGACGTCGACAGCCCGCGCGGGATGATCTGGGACGGCAAGGCGCTGTACGTGCTGCACCCGCCGAATCTCTCGGCGTACTACGACGACAATGGCGACGGCATCGCCGATCGCGCCGTCGACCTCGTGAAGGGGATCAGCGCCGCCAGCCTCGACACGCGCGCCGCCGATCACAGCACCAACGGCATCACGCTCGGCATCGACGGCTGGATCTACATCGCGGTCGGCGACTACGGCTTCGTGAAGGCGGTAGGTCGCGACGGCACGCAGGTCGGTCATCACGGCGGCGGCGTGGCGCGCGTGCGCCCCGACGGCAGCGGGCTCGAGATGTATACGACCGGCACGCGGAACATGTACGACCTTGGCGTCGATCCGTTCCTGCACGTGTTCTCGCGCGACAACACCAACGACGGCGGCGGGTGGGACACGCGAATGCACTATCTCGCGCCCGGCGCGGACATGGGCTATCCGTCGCTCTTCCGGAATTTCGCGAGCGAGCACATGCCCTCCATCTTCGACTACGGTCCGGGAGCCGGCACGGGCGGGCTGTGGGTGCAGGACGCCGGCTTCCCGACCGACGCGAACGACATGTTCTACTCGGGCGACTGGACGATGAATCGGATCTACCGACACCCGATGACGAGGAAGGGCGCGTCGTTCGTGCCGAAGCAGGAGGAGTTCCTGACGATCACGCGGCCGAGCGACATGGCGATGGATGGGCGGTCGAACATGTACGTCGCGAGCCTGTCGGGCGGGCAGTTCAAGTTCGTCGGCGACACGGTTGGCTTCATCGCGCGCGTCAGCTTCACCGGCAAGCCGGCGAGCGCCGCACCGCGCATTGCCGGCGCGTCGGAGACGGAGCTGCTCTCCGCGCTCGGCTCGCCCAACGCCGAGCATCGTCTGCACGCGCAGCGCGAGCTGCTGCGTCGCGGTCGGTCGCCGTCGGTCACGCGTGGGCTCGAGGCCCAGCTCTTCGATGCGAAGCGCTCGCCGGAGACGCGCGTGGCCGCGCTGTTCACGCTGGAGCAGCTGGACGGGACCGCGGCACGTGCCAGCCTGCTGCGGGCCGCGCAGGTGCCGGCACTGCGAGCCTCGGCGTTTCGCGCACTGACGAACCGCCGGGAAGAGACGATGGGATTGTCGCCGTCGGTCTTCGTCGCCGGGTTGTCGGATGCCGATCCCGACGTACGCGTGCAGGCCATCACGAGCCTCGTGCGCCTCGGCGCAACCGGGTCCGCGGATGCGATCGCGCGACTGCTCGGCAGCGACGATCCGGTGATCGCGCACCTGGCGACGCAGGCGCTCGTGTCGCTCGACGCGCGCGATGCCGCGCTGCGGGTGCTCGACGGCGGGCCGCCGGCCGCCAGGACGCATGCGCTCTACGCGCTCGAGCGGATGCACGATCCGCAGACGGTGTCGGCTCTCATCACGCGCGCGGGCGCCGCGAGGAACGCGGCAGCCCGCCGGCCACTCCTGGCAGCCCTGGCGCGCCTCTACAATGTGGAAGGAACGTGGCTCGGCGACTGGTGGACGACGCATCCGTCGACGGTTGGGCCGTACTACGCGCCGCAGGGGTGGACGGAGAGCGCGCGCATCCGGCCCGTGCTGACGAGCGCGCTCCTCGCCGCGAATGAAGCGGAGTTCAAGGCGCTCGCGGACGACCTGTCGCTGAACGGAGTGCTGCCGTCGGGCGCGGGGCCGCTGCTGGCGGCGCTGACCGCGACCCACGATCCGCGGCGCGACGTGATCATCAGGAGCTTCACCGGCTCGCGCGATCTCGACGACGATCTCGTCGCCACGCTCGTGCAGCTCGATCGCCAGAATGCGCAACTGCATGCGGGCGTGGCGGAGCTGGTGAGCGCGCAGAGCGCACTGCCGCCGAACGCCGTGCCCCTGCTGCGGCGCGCCGCGCTGGACAGCACGTTGTCGGGGACGGTGCGCAGCACGGCGCTCGTCGCCATCAGCCGGCTGCCGGAGCGGGCCGGGTTCGATGCCGCGGTCGAGGCGTTCTCGCGCGTGAACCCGGTGCCGGGATCCAATCCCGACGTGGAGCAGGCATGGCGCCGCTACGTCGGCGACCGCAGCCGCTTTCAGAACTTCGATGACTTCATCGCGCTGACGCACGATGCCGACCCGCAGAAGCGCGTGCTGGCGTACGCGGTGCTCGTACAGTTGAATCGAGCCGCGGGCCGTCGCCCCGCGGGCGTGGTGCAGGCGGGAGGCGCCGCCGGCGGCCCCTTCGCCGTCATGCGACAGAAGCTCGTCACGACCATCGACGAGAGCTGGACGGATCCAGCTCGGGCGGCCAGCCTCGCGCGCGCCATCAGGATCATGCGGCTCGACGCGGACTATGCGGAGCAGCTGAAAGCACATCCAGCCGGGGAATAGAGCGGGAGAGCGTGAGAGCGTGAAGGCACACCGGAACTTCAACCGAGAGCGGCGATGATCTACTGGACAGTGGAAGAGATCGGGCGGCGCACCTTCGTGCGAAGCCTCGCCAGCATCGCCGGCGCGTTGGCGGTCGGCGGGTGCGCCGGCAACTCGTCCCGGACGGGCGGCGTCTTCGGCTCGGATGTCGCCGTCGCCCGCTCGCCTCGCGAGTGGAGCGACCGCATGGGGCTGCAGCTCTTCACCGTGCGCGATCAGATCGAGAAGGACTTCGAGGGGACGCTGGCCCAGGTGGCGGCGGCGGGATACAAGGAGGTCGAGCCGACGAGCTATGTCGGCCGCACGCCGGCGCAGGTGCGCGCCGCGCTCGATCGCGCCGGCCTCGCGGCGCCGAGCACGCATGTCGCGCTCGTGCCGGGACCGGAGCTCGAGCGGCAGTTGGCCGGCTATCAGGAGATGGGACATCGCTGGGCGGCGGCGCGTCCGGCCGGCGCACTTGGTGGTGGGCGCCCGCCTGGGCCACCGCCCGGTGCAACAGGTGGGGCAGGGGCGCCGGCGCAACAGGCCGGGCGCCCAGCCGGAGGCGCCGGTCGCGGTGGGCCGCCGCAGCCGGTCACCCTCGACATGGTGAAGCGCCAGGCGGAGCTCTACAACCAGGTGGGCGCGGCCGGCAAACCATATGGCGTGAAGGTGCTCGTTCACAATCACACGAACGAGTTCCAGCCGCTGGCCGACAGCACGATGCTTCCGTACGACGTGCTGTTCCGCGAGACGGATCCCGACCTCGTCGCCTTCGAGCTCGACATCGGCTGGGCGAGAGTCGCCGGCCAGGATCCGCTGTCGCTCTTCGCCCAGCATCCACATCGCTTCCCGCTCTGGCACGTGAAGGACATGGCGGACCTGAGGACGGTGACCGCGTTGCCCATGCAGTTCGAGCGGCAGCGTGCGGCGAAGATCGTCCCGGTCGGCGCGGGCGACATCGACTATCGTCCCGTCTTCGAGCACGCCGCGGATGCGGGGCTGGAGCACTTCTACATCGAGCAGGATACCGCGCCGGACACCGGCTCGATCGAGGCGATGCGGTTGAGCGCGCAGAACCTGCGTAAGTCGCTGAGCTGAGCACCACTGTCATCCCGCACGAGCGAAGCACCCGCACTGTCATCCCGCACGAGCGAAGCACCCGCACTGTCATCCCGCACGA
>JBJMNM010000676.1:0-7123 GCA_045804305.1 Gemmatimonadaceae bacterium
ATCGGCCCGGGGCCACGCCGCTGATGGCGTAGCGCCCGTCCGCCCCCGTGTGCGCGCCGAGGCGCGTGCCGATGACGTTCACGTTGACATCGCTCACCGGCTGACCGGCGGGGGACTCGGTGACGACGCCGACGAGGCGACCGGCGCCTTGGGCCCGCGCGGGCGGCAGGGCGAGCAGCAGGGCGGGAAGTGCGAGGAGCGGCGTCCATCGCATCGGGATTCTTCTTGCGGGAGCCATGGCGAGCGCGGAAAGAGGTGAGGGATGTTACGATTGTTCGCTGAGAGAACAAAAAGACGGACGGGCGAGGCGTCCAGCGTGCACGTTTCGACTACCAGCCGGAAGGCGCGGCCGCTGGCCGGGCGCGCGTCGGCTCTTCCTCGCCCCGGCCCATCGGGCGATATTGCGACGGCCGTGATCGACCAGTACTATGCGCCAGCGATATTGTTCGTTACAGGAACATTAGTGCGGACCCGCCCGATTACAAGGTTCACGACATCTGCCGGCACCGCCCTGGCGACCCGCAGGCGCGCCGTCGACATTCCCCTCTCGGCCCGCCGGCCGGCGCTCCGCCGTCCTCGCGCCCACGCTCAGGTGGCTCCGATGCGCGCTGTTTCGTTCGTCTCACCGGTGAATCCCCGCCCTCGCCGCTCACGTCGCGAGGTGTCGCCATGACGGCCCCCACCGTCGCGCCGACCGGCGCCGGCGCGGCCGCGGTCGGCAGCGCCGCCGCCAAGCGTGCCGTCCGCGTCCACCCGAGTGACGACGTCGCCGTCGCCGTGGACGCGCTCGTGCCCGGCGACATCGTCCGCGTCGGGGACCGCCCCATCGAGGCCCGCGACGCCGTGCCGGCGGGACACAAGCTCGCCCTGCATCCGATCGCCGCCGGTGACCCGGTGCGAAAGTACGGCTGGCCGATCGGTCGCGCCACGGCGGCGATCGAGACGGGCATGTGGATCCACTCCCACAATCTCGGCACGCAGCTCCAGGGGACCCTCGCCTACGCCTACGAGCCGACGTCCGTCCGTCCAGCCGCGCCGACCGCGGCCATGCCCACGTGGGACGGCTTCCGCCGCGACGACGGACGCGTCGGCACCCGCAACGAGATCTGGATCATCAACACGGTCGGCTGCGTCAACTGGGCGGCCGAGCAGATCGCGAGGGCCGCGGGCGAGCGGTACGCCGGAGCGGTCGACGCCGTGAGCGCCTTCGCCCATCCCTACGGATGCAGTCAGCTCGGCGACGATCTCGCCAACACGCGCCGCGTGCTCGCTGGTCTGCTGCGCCACCCAAACGCCGGCGGCGTGCTGGTGCTGGGACTCGGCTGCGAGAACAACCAGCTCGACGCGCTGCTCGGTGCGGCGGGCGACGTGGACCGGAGCCGGATCCGCTTCTTCAACACCCAGGACGTGTTCGACGAGAAGCAGATCGGCATGGAGATGGTCGGCGAGCTCGTCGAGCGCGCATCGAAGGAGAAGCGGACGACGGTGCCCGCGTCCGCGCTCGTGCTGGGTCACAAGTGCGGCGGCTCGGATGGCTTCAGCGGCATCACCGCCAACCCGCTCGTCGGGCGCATCGCCAACCGCCTCGCGTCGCTCGGCGGCACCGTACTGCTCACCGAGGTGCCGGAGATGTTCGGCGCCGAGCGGGTGCTGATGAACCGCGCGGCGGACGAGCGCGTGTATGGAAGCGTGGTCGAGATGGTGAACTCCTTCAAGGAGTATTTTCTCCGGCACGGACAGCCCGTGTACGAGAATCCTTCACCGGGCAACAAGGCCGGTGGGCTCACGACCCTGGAGGAGAAGTCGCTCGGCGCCATCCAGAAGGGAGGCGACGCGATCGTCACCTCCGTGCTGAAGTACGGCGAGCGGGTCGCCGCGCCGGGCCTCGCGCTCCTCGAGGCGCCGGGCAACGACGGCGTCTCGTCCACGGCCATGGTCGCGAGCGGCGCGACGACGCTCCTCTTCACCACCGGGCGCGGGACGCCGCTCGGCTTTCCCGTGCCGACCGTCAAGATCTCCTCCAACTCGACGATCGCGCAGAAGAAGCCGCACTGGATCGACTTCGACGCCGGCAAGCTGCTCGACGACCCCGCCGCCATGGAGCCGCTCACCGACGCACTCTTCCAGTACGTGCTCGACGTCGCGAGCGGAAAGCGCCAGACCAACAACGAGCGCAACGGCATCCGGGAGATCGCCATCTGGAAGGAAGGAGTGACGCTCTAGTGGCTTCCGGATCTTCCACCGGGCCCACGCTCACGCGCGCCCTGGTGAGCTCGCCCGCGCTGCGGGATCGGGCCCGCACGATCGACCTGCCCGCGGCGGGGATGATGGACCTTCCCGAGCGGGCCATTCAATTCGGCACCGGTGCGCTGCTGCGCGGCCTCGTCGACTATTGCATCGACGACGCGAATCGCCGCGGGCTGTTCGGCGGCCGTGTCGTCATGGTGGGGTCCACGGGCAGTGGGCGGGACGAGCGCCTGAACGAGCAGAATGGGCTCTTCACGCTCGTCGTGCAGGGGCTCGTCGAGGGCACGCCGCGCCGCGACTGCCGGGTGGTCGCATCCGTGAGCCGCGCGCTCGCGGCGACGACGCAGTGGGCCGACGTCCTCCGCGCCGCCGAGAGTCCCGCGCTCGAGCTGATCTTCTCCAACACCACCGAGGTGGGCATCGTGCTCGACGAGGAGGATGCGTCCGCGGGCGCGTCCCGCGCCGTGCCCCGCTCGTTTCCCGCCAAGCTCACCCGGCTGCTGCACCATCGCGCACGTCACGTCGCGTTCGACGCGACACGCGCTCCCGTGGTCATCCCATGTGAGCTGATCGAGCACAACGGCGTCAAGCTGAAGGCCATCGTTCGCGCCCTCGCCGAGCGCTGGATGCTCGAGCCGGCGTTCCTGCGCTGGCTCGAGGACGTGCCCTTCTGCAACACGCTCGTCGACCGCATCGTGCCCGGTGCGCCAAGCGCCGATGAGGCCCGCGAGCTCGAGGCCCTCCTCGGCTACGACGACGCCATGCTCACGGTGTGCGAGCCCTATCGCCTGTTCGCCATCGAGGGGGACGCGGCGCTCCGCGACCGCCTGCGGTTCGCCACGGCGGACGAGGGGATCGTCATCGCGCCGGACATCGCGCCGTACCGCGAGCGCAAGGTGCGATTGCTGAACGGGGCGCACACGTCGTTCGTCTCGCTGGCCCTGCTCGCCGGCTGCACGACCGTGCGAGAGGCGGTGGAGCATCCACTGCTGGGGCCATTCCTCCGAACGGTGCTGTTCGAGGAGATCGTGCCCAGTGTCTCCGTGCCCGGCGCGGCGGAGTTCGCGCGTGAGGTCCTCGACCGGTTCGCCAATCCCTACCTGCACCACGCGCTCTGGGACATCACCCTGCAGGGGACGGCGAAGCTCCGGGTGCGCCTGGTGCCGACCATTCTCGCCTACGCAGCGCGCACGGGACAACCGCCTCGCGCGCTGTCGCTCGGCTTCGCCGGCTACCTGGCATTTCAGCGCGGCGAGTTGCAGGAGGCGCGTCGCGCATCGGGGGCGAGTGTACCGGCGGACGCCTCCGCCGGCCGCGTCGCGGACGCGTGGCGAGACGTCGGCGACGACTCGGCTGGGCTCGCCCTCGTCGTGCGTCGGGTATGTGCCGACGCGGAGTTGTGGGGCACCGATCTGACGGCGGTGCCGGGATTCGCGGACGCCGTGACCGAGCATCTCTGGCGCATCCGCCACGAGGGAGTCGCGGCGGCGCTGGGAACGTTCACGGGAGTCACGGCATGACGGCGATCACGGAAGAGCAGGGAGCGAGCACGGGGCGTCACGCCACACGCGAGCGCGTCGAGCGGCTCGGCGCGGTGGCCGTGGTGCGACTGCACAGCACGGAGGCAGCCCTCCGGGTGGTCGACGCACTGCACGCGGGTGGTGTGACCGCGCTGGAGATCACGGTCACGGTGCCGGATGCCTTCGCCGTGATCGCCGCCGTGGCGAAGCGGTTTGGCGACGAGGTCTGCGTGGGTGTGGGGACGGTGCTCGACGTCGACACGGTGCGCGGCGCGGTGCAGGCGGGGGCGCAGTACGTCGTGAGCCCGGTGTTCCGGCCCGCGGTCGTCGCCGAATCGCACCGCCTCGGAGTGCCGGCGATGCCGGGGGCGATCACGCCCACGGAGATCCTCGCGGCGCACGATGCCGGGGCGGATGTGGTGAAGATCTTTCCGGCCGACGGCTTCGGTCCGGCGTACATCAAGGCGGTGCTCGCGCCGATGCCGTTCCTGCGCCTGATGCCCACGGGCGGCGTGACGCCGGAGAATGTCGGCAGCTGGCTGGCCGCGGGCGCCGTGGCGGTAGGGCTTGGTGGCTCGCTCGTCGACGCGGCGCTGGTCGCGAAGGGGGAGTGGGGCGCGATCACCGAGCGTGCGCGCCGGGTGTCGGCGGCCGTTGCCGATGCGCGCGCCAGGCGGGGCACGGCGTGAAGCCGATCGTCTGCTTCGGGGAGCTGATGCTCCGCCTCTCCCCGCCCGGCGACGAGCGCTTCTTCCAGTCTCCCACCGTGCGCACGTGGTTCGGCGGCAGCGAGGCGAATGTGGCGGTCGGTCTCGCCCACCTCGGCACTCCCGCGAGCTACATCACGCGCCTGCCGGCGAACGCGGTCGGCGACGCCGCGTTGGCCGCGCTGCGCGCCGAAGGGGTGGACACGCGCCACATCGTGCGCGGCGGCCCACGCCTCGGGATCTACTTCGTCGAATCGGGCGCCGATCTTCGCCCGATGCGTGTCGTGTACGATCGCGCCGGCTCGGCGTTCAGTCAGATCGACGCCGGCGAGGTGGAGTGGCCGGCGGTGCTGCGCGGCTCGGCGTGGCTGCACCTGTCCGGCATCACGCCGGCGCTCGGCGACGGGCCATCCGCCACCGCGCTCGCGGCGGCGCGGGCGGCGCGGCGCGAGAGCGTGCCGGTGAGCCTCGACCTCAACTATCGGCCGGCGTTGTGGTCCGGACGGGATCCGCGCCCTCACGTGGAGCCGTTGGCCAGAGCGAGCGATCTGCTCGTCGGAAATCCGGGTGCGTTCGCGGCGATGCTCGGGGTCGAGACGCCGGAGGGCGGCGGCGACGACGTCGTGCTCGCGTCGGCGCGCCGCGTCCATGAGCAGCTTGGCTGCGCCCGCGTGGCGGTGACGCGGCGCGAGGTGCGGAGCGCGTCGCGCCATGGCTGGAGCGCATGCCTGTACGACGGCGAGACCGGAGCGTTCCATACGAGTCGCCGGTACGACGTGAACGTCGTCGATCGCGTCGGCGGCGGCGACAGCTTCGCCGCGGGACTGCTGCACGCGCTGTGCGCCGGCCGCGCGCCGGCGGACGCGTTGGAGTTCGCCACGGCGGCCAGCGCCCTCAAGCTCACCATTCCGGGTGACTTCAACCGCGTCACCGCGGAGGAAGTGGACCGGCTGCTCGGCGCCGCCACCTAGCCGCCGATGCCCACTACCCGCCAGTGGTGGTGTCGCACGCCGGTCACGACGGCCGCGGCCGTCGTGATGGGCCCGGCGCGCGTCGTCGTCCCGGCGATCCTCACGGCCGCCGTGTCGCTCGCGTGCGCCAGCGGCCCCGCGCGTCCGGGACCGCGCAACAATCCCATCGACTCCATCGCGCGTCTTCCCGGGTGGCAGGTGGAGGCCGATACCGGCTCGCTGCTCGCGCCGGCTCGCCTCGCCGCGCTTCCGGCGGCGGAGCGCGGACGATGGGAGGCGTATGTCGCGCGATCGCGTGAGCTCTCGCGGCTCGATCACCGCGTCATGGCCGGCGAGCTCGCCGCGCGCGGTCGCGACACGATGGCCCGTGCACCGTGGACGCACGCCTTCGAGGTGACCGACGGCATGACCACGTGCTGGTTCGGGTCCGACAGCGCGCGCCGCATCGCCGAGAGCATTCTATCCTATCAGACGCCGAGCGGCGGCTGGTCCAAGCACGTCGACTTCGCCGCCGGCCCGCGCGCGCCCGGGCAGAGCTGGTTCTCGGAGACCAGCGAGTGGCGCTACATCGCCACGATCGACAACTCGTCGACGACGGAGGAGATCCGCTTTCTCGCACGCATCGACGCCGTGCGTCCCGACGCACGGTATCGTCAGGCCGTGCTCCGCGGCATCGCGTATCTGCTGGACGCGCAGATGCCGACGGGGTGCTGGCCACAGGTGTATCCGCTTCAGGGCGGATACCACGACGCGGCCACCTTCAACGACGACGCGATCGTCCACGTCTCGCGACTGCTGCGCGACGTCCGGAATGGCGAAATCCCGAACGTGCCGGCATCGATGCGGCGCGATGCCGGGCGCGCGGTGGAGCGGGCAGTGGACTGCATGCTCGGTGCGCAGGTCGTCCTCGCCGGCCGCCTGACGGTGTGGGGGCAGCAGCACGACCCGCTCACGCTGGCGCCCGTGTCGGCGCGCAGCTATGAGCTCGCGTCGCTCACCGGACACGAGAGCGCTGGCGTCGCGTCGTTCCTGCTCTCCCTGCCGTCGCCGAACGGTCGCGTCGTGCGAGCCGTGCACGCGGCCGCCGACTGGTTCCGTGCGAACCGGATCGACACGCTGGCCTACCACGGCTACATGCTGGAGCACCGCGTGGACGCCGCGCCACTCTGGGCGCGCATGGTCGACCTCGAGACCGGGCGGCCGATCTTCTCCAACCGCGACGGCGTGAAGCTCTACGATTTCGAGCGGCTGACCGACCGCCGCACGGGCTACCGCTGGTTCACGCCGGCGCCGGCCGATTTTCTCCGCGACTACGCCTCCTGGTCGCGACTGCATCCGCGCGGATGAAGCAGGTGGCGCGCTTCGTTCGGGACGACAGGGATCGTCGTCCGTCCACGATTCTCCTTCGACCCGACATCGGATCATGATCAAGTACTCGCGCCGCGACTTCGTGAAGGCTGCCGCTTCCGCGGCGGGCGCGATCGCGCTCCGGCCGGCCATGTCACGCGCCCAAGTGCTCGGCACCCGCCTCGGCCCCCGCGCCGAGCCTGAGGGGTGGGCGCGTGTTCCCGGAATCCTGGCGCGCATCAAGCCGCCGCGCTTCCCGAAGCGCGATTTTCTCCTTACCCGATACGGCGCGGTCGCCGACGGTACCACGGACTGCACGGAGGCGATTCGC
>JBJMNM010000677.1:0-3536 GCA_045804305.1 Gemmatimonadaceae bacterium
CTTGGCCGAGCCACTCGTTGGCAACCGACTTCACCGCGGACTCGACTTCCGAGTTGCCGAGCTTGGTCTTCGTCTGCCCCTCGAACTGCGGCTCCTTCACCTTGACCGACAGCACCGCGGTGAGGCCTTCTCGCACGTCATCGCCCGAGAGGACCGTTTCCTTGTCCTTCTTGGAGAGCGACGATTTCTGGATGTACTGGTTGATCACGCGCGTCAGCGCACTCTTGAAGCCGGTGAGGTGCGTCCCGCCTTCGTGCGTGTTGATGTTGTTCACGAACGAGAAGACGGTGTCGTTGTAGCCGTCGTTGTACTGGAGGGCCAGCTCGATCCCGACGTCGTCGCGCATGCTCTCGAGGTAGATGACCTCGCTGTGCAGCGGCTTCCGGTTCGCGTTGAGATGCTGCACGAACTCACGGAGGCCGTTCTTCGCCAGGAAAACCTCCTCCTTCTCCTGGTCGGGACGCTCGTCCTTGAGCGTGATCGTGACGCCCTTGTTCAGGAAGGACAGCTCGCGCAGCCGCGACTGCAGCGTGCCGTAGTTGTAGACGAGCTCCGTGAAGATGAGATGGTCGGGCTTGAACCAGACCTTGGTGCCGGTCTGCTTCTTGGGCACGTCGGAGAGCACCTTGAGCTTCGTCTGCGTGTCACCGCGCACGAAGTCCATGTAGTACTCCTTGCCGTCGCGCCGGACCCACACCTTGAGGCGCTCCGCGAGGGCGTTCACCACGGACACGCCGACGCCGTGCAGTCCGCCGGACACCTTGTAGGTGTCCTTGTCGAACTTGCCGCCGGCGTGCAGCACCGTCATCGCCAGCTCCACGCCAGGGATCTTCTCCACGGGATGGATGTCCACCGGGATGCCGCGGCCGTTGTCCTCCACCGTGATGGAGTTGTCGGCGTGAATGATGACGCTCACGCGGTCCGCGAAGCCCGCCATCGCTTCGTCGATCGAGTTGTCCACGACCTCGTACACGAGGTGATGCAGTCCTCGCTCCGACGTGGAACCGATGTACATGCCCGGGCGCTTCCGTACCGCCTCGAGCCCCTTCAGCACCGTGATCTGACCCGCGCTGTACTCGTTCACCGCAGGCTTGTCGGTCGTCTTGGTCATGAACTCCACTCGCAAATGTCGCTGAAAACGCTACCGAATAAAGGCCGAAAGTGCGGCCTCGTCACAGACTTTGAAAAGTAACACGCTCTGAGTATTTATGCAACCCGGCTAGGTGTTTGTAAGTGATTGGGTGCCAATGGTTTGCGGCGCGCAACCTCTTGCTGCACCTCCCCGCCCGGACGCCTGCCAGCCGACGTCCGCCGCGGGTGTGCCGCCAGCCTCGCGACACGCCACCAACGCCGCGAGCAGTCGCCCGGCAACCGGCCCCAATTGCGCGCATGGTCCCTGCGGCGTACGATCTTTGCCCCACTGTCGGGGCCATCATCAAGAGGTGCAACGCCATGCGTCATACCGCACTTGCTTCGCTCGCGCTGTTCGGTCTGGCCGCCTGCGGCGCCGAACCCATCGCGCCGTCGACGTCCAGCATCGACCTCACTCCACACAACGATGCCGCGAGCAGCGGCACGGTCGTCGTCACGGAGTCCGACATCAGCCGCCAGGCCGAGGATACGCCGCCCCTCCGCAACTGGGTGTTGTACACTCGCCTGGCCGGCAACGGCGCCTTCGTGACCGGACCAGGCACGCCGCCGCTCGGCATCGGCAGCTTCCAGATGGGGACACCCACCGCCGCCGACAAGGCGACGCTGTTCAACTTTGATCACGTCGGCACGCGCCTCGCCGACATCCGCTCGATGAGCTACTCCACGTATCGGACAGCCGGCGCACTCCAGCAGGTCGCGGCGATCAACATCCAGGTGGACTACAACGGACCGAATGTGCCCGGTGGCTTCACCACGCTCGTGTTCGAGCCGGTGTATAACACGACACAGGGTGCCGTCGCCTCCGGGCAATGGCAGAGCTGGGACGCGTACAACGGCGGGCAGGCGATCTGGTGGTCGTCGAACCCGATCCCGGGAGCGCCGAATCGCGACACCTTCGTCCCGTGGAGCACGATCGTCGCGAACAACCCGGACGCCACGATCCTCGGCGGGTACGGCGTGAATCAGGGAAGCGGGAACCCGGCGCTCATCACCGCGGTCGACGCTCTTCATTTCGATACGCCGAGCACGTCGGTCACCTACGACTTCGAGCCGTATCGCATCGCGACCACCAAGGATGCGTGCAAGAACGACGGCTGGAAGACCGTGAAGCGCGCGGACGGCAGCGCATTCAAGAACCAGGGCGACTGCGTCTCGTACACGAATAACGGAAAGTAGCGGGGCGGCTTGGCATCGGACGGGGCGTCGCACCGCGACGCCCCGTCGCGCCCGTCACAGTCGCTTCAGCTGCCAGCGAATCCGCTTCACCGGCGTGCGGCCTTCCTTCACGTTCAGCGCACGCAGCAGCTCGGGCTCCATCAGCGACAGCTCGTTCATCCACGCGTTCGTCGTCACGTTCACGAACAGCGTGCCGTCCGCGGTGATCGACACGGGCTCCGTGACGCGGGAGATCTGCTGGCCCACGAGCGCGCTCCACTCCGGAAGGATGCCGGCCTGCTCCACGCGCGCCGCGATCCCCGTGTCCTTGAGGACGTTGGCCAGCACGTCGGCGATCGGCGAGGGCCGCTTCTTCGCCGGGCTCACGCGGCTCCCGCTCGCACGCCGCCGTCGTCGTGCACGATGCCGCCCGCGATGCTCCACCGCGCGAGCTGCGTCAGCGCCGGCGGAATGTCCGTCTCCCGCGGCACGGTGAGCAGCGTCTGACCCATCCCGTGCTCGCCAAGCAGATCGAGTATGCGCGCGGACCGGCGGACGTCGAGCTCGGCGAACGGATCGTCGAGCAAAAGGATCGGCGCGGTGCCGAGCCGCTCGCGGAGGGTCTCCGCCTCGAGCAGCCGCAGCGCGATCGCGGCCGTCCGCTGCTGGCCGGCCGAGCCGAACGCCCGCAGCTCGCGGCCGTCGAGCGTGAGCGTGAGATCATCTCGGTGCGGGCCGGCATGCGTGAGCCCGCGCCGAATGTCGAGCGCGCGCTTCTGCTCCAGCGCGGCCGCGAGGGCCTCGGCGACGACGACACCGTCGTGCGACCTGGGCTCGAGCGCCGTCGCATAGCGCATCCCGACGGGCGCCTGTTCCCCGATGGCCGCGCAGACGGCGGCGAACCGCGGGCCGGCGTCCGCAGCCCACTGCACGCGCTCGCGCCACAGCACCGCGCCATGTTCGGCCAGCGGCGCTTCCCACACGGCGATCCGCTGCTCCGCCCGTCCGCCCGCATTGCGCACCACGTCGCGCAGCGCCGCGGTCCGCTGCGCCAGTGCGTGCCGATAGCGCTGCAGCGCGGCGAGGTAGGGGCGGGATGACAGCGCGAGCAGGATGTCCAGATACCGCCGGCGAGCGGTCGGCGCGCCGGCGACGAGCTCTACGTCAGCCGGCGAGACGAGCACGCAGGGCAGGGCACCGAGGGCGTCGCTCAACCGCTGCGGCTCCGC
>JBJMNM010000678.1:0-2172 GCA_045804305.1 Gemmatimonadaceae bacterium
GGTGTGCAGGAACACCACTTCGGCGGACGTGTCCTTGAGCACCGTGCGCAGCCGCCACGCATCACGGCTCACCGCGCCGCTGATCGGCAGCGGCACGACGTCGATTCCGTCGCGTGCGAAGGCCTGCTCCGCGGGCGTGTCCGTCCGGCACGCGACCGTCACCTGGTCGCCACGCTCCTGCAGTCCCCGGGCCGCCACCGCGAAGGCGCGCGAGCTTCCCGTCCAGCTCTGGGCGGTGTGATAGAAGAGCACGCGCATCGCTAGCGCGCTCCGGCGGTGGCGGTGGAACCGGCGGGTTCGTCCTCATCCCGCCGCAGCTGCGCGGCGTGCAGGCGGTAGTAGGTACCGTGATGCGCGAGCAGCTCCGCGTGCGTTCCACGCTCCACGATCACGCCGCGGTCGAGAACGAGAATCTGATCGGCGTGCACGACGGTGGAGAGACGGTGAGCGATCACGAACACGGTGCGGCCGGCGAGCAGGCGGTCGATCGCCTCCTGCACGAGCCGTTCCGATTCGGTGTCCAGCGCGGAGGTGGCTTCGTCGAGGATGAGAATGGGGGGATCGGTGAGCAGCGCGCGCGCGATGGCGAGGCGCTGCCGCTGTCCACCGGAGAGCCGTGTCCCCCGCTCCCCGAGAACGGTCTCATAGCCCTGCGGCAGCTCCATGATGAACGCGTGCGCGTTCGCCGCGCGCGCGGCCGCCTCCACCTGCGCCGCCGTGAACTGGCCGGCGGCACCGTACGCGATGTTGTTGCGCACGGTATCGTTGAACAGGACGGTATCCTGGCTCACGATCCCGGTGAGCCCGCGCAGTGACGCGAGGGCGATGTCGCGCGTGTCCACGCCGTCCAGCTTTATCGAGCCGCTGGTGGCCTCATAGAACCGGGGGATGAGGTCCACGAGCGTGCTCTTCCCCGCCCCACTCGCCCCAACCAACGCCACGACCTCGCCGCGCCGGGCCGTGAAGCTCACGTCGCGGAGCACCGGCTGGTCGTCATAGGCGAACGACACGTGCTCGAACGCGAGCGAATCGCGCAACCCCTGCACCACACGCGTCCCGCGGTCGAGCTGCTGCTCGGTCGGCAGATCGAGGACCTCGAACAGCCGCTCCGCCGACGCGAACGACTGCTGCGCCGTGGTGGGCGCCTGCGACAGCTGCTTGAGCGGCGGCAGGAGCCGCATGACCATGATCATGAACGTGATGAGCGTGGCGCCATCCATGGTGCGCGTCACGAGCACCTCCTGCGAGCCGATCCAGAGAATCAGCATCGCCACGGCCGTGCCGATGAGCTCCGTCATGGGCTGGGAGAGGAAGGCGATGCGCGTGATGCGCACCATCCCCGACGAGTAGCGATGGCTCGCGTCCGTGAAGCGGCGGTCCTCGTATGGCTCGCCGCGGAACGATTTCACCAGGCGCACGCCGCTCACGACCTCCTGGAGCACGCTCGTGATCTCACCATAGTCGCCGCGCAGGCGGCGATGTCCCTTGCGCAGCCTCCGGAGCACGGGCTGGAGCGAGAGGGTGAGGAGCGGCGCGATGACGAGCGCGATGAAGGTGAGCTTGACCGAATAGTTGAGCAGGATGACGATGGTGCCGACGATCTGCGCCACGTTCTGCAGCGTCTTCGTCACGAGCTCCGTGATCAGCGCCTTCGTCTGCTCGGTGTCGCTCAGGACGCGCGAGATGATCTGCCCGGTCTTGGTCCGCTGAAAGTAGCCGAGCGGCAGCCGCTGGAGGTGACGGAACACGCCGTCACGCAGATCGCGCGTGACGTTCTCCTGGAGCGATGCGCCGAGCTGTCCACCCAGCCACACGAAGACATTCTTGATCGCGACGATCGCCATGATGGCGACCATCATCGTCTCCACCGATCCGAGGCGATCGGCGGGATTCAGGAACGCGCCGACCAGGCCCTCCTGGATGGACGAGATCCATCCCGAGCTGGTGGGGATGAACTGCGCCGCGCCGAACAGCGCGTTCAGGAAGGGAACGAGCAGAGTGAACGAGAAGACGTCGAGCGCCGCGGCGATGATGTTGCAGCCGATCGTGCCCGCCATGCGCCAGGAGTGCGGGCGCAGATACCGAAGCAATCGTCGATACATGCGTCAGCGCTTCGGGGTGAGCAGGGACACCGGCAGGATGCACTCCTCCGGCGTCACGCCGCCATGCAGA
>JBJMNM010000679.1:0-3723 GCA_045804305.1 Gemmatimonadaceae bacterium
CGTGGCCTCCGCGGCACTGAGGTCCGCCTGGGCGCGCGAGCGGTCGGCGCCGCGGCGGCCGCCGGTGAAGATCTCCACCGACGACAGAAGCGAGGTGGAGTACGCCGTGGCCAACGGCGCGCCTGGCGTACCCGCAGCGGTCATGATGTTGGAGCGCTGGGCGCTGGAGGTCACGCCGAGCGTCGGGAGATAGGCGCCATTGGCAACCCGTCCCTCGGAGCGGGCCGTGCGCACGTTCTCTTCGCCCACTGTCACGGCGGGATTCACGGCGAGGGCGCGCGCAATCACCGTGGGCAGATCGAGAAGGGTATCGAGCCGCACTGCACGCGCGCTCTCGGCCGTGATTGGGACACCGGTCTGGGCCGCCGCCACCCGCCATCCGTGGCCGGACACGGCCAGCGCGAGCAGCATGGCGCGCCGCGGCCAGCGCGCCTGTGAGTTGATCCTGATCATCCTGCCTAGGCCAGCGTGGGCCGGCGCCACAGCGGCGCCGACGGAGACAGCTATTTAACGCAGCGCTCCGTCGTCGCGTTGCATGCCGCCGCCGCTAGTCGAACTCGCCGAGGCAAAAAAGAGTTCGGAGGGTCAGCGGCCCTCCCGCCACTCCGACGCCGCGTGGATGAAATCGGCGAACAGGGTCCGCGTGCGGGCGTCGTTGTCGGTGAGTGCCTCGGGGTGCCATTGCACGGCCACGAGGTAACCGTCGCGCTCCCCTTCGAGCGCCTCGATGAGCCCATCGGGGGACACGGCCGTGGACACGAGCCCCTCCCCCAGCGCCTTCACCCCCTGATGGTGCATGCTGTTCACCCGGACGTTGCCGGAGCCGAGGAGGTCGGCGAGCCGCGTCCCTTCCGCGACGTCGACCTCGTGCGCGAGGAAGTCGCGCGCGAAGCTCTGGCCGCGGAAGGGGAAATAGTCGTGCTTGATCGCCCCCGGCAGCTCTTCCGCGAGGTCCTGATAGAGAGTGCCGCCCGCCGCCACGTTGATGAGCTGCATGCCGCGACAGACCCCCAGCACCGGCTTCTCATCCTCGAGGGCCCACCGGGCCAGCGCAACTTCCACCCGGTCGCGATCCCGGTCAGTCTTGTCGCACAGTGGGTGCGGATCGGCGCCGTAGGTGCGCGGATCGATGTCGGCGCCGCCGGGGAGGAACACCGCGTCGAGCCGTTCATAGATGCCCCGGAGCGTCTCGTCGTCCACCAGGGGAATGAGCCATGGAACGGCCCCCACGCCGGTCAGCGTGAGGACGTACCGCTGGCTCATGACCCACGACGGGGGAATCTCGGCCGACACACCGCCGAGGCTCTGAAGCGTCTGGGTGGGGATGCCGATGACGGGTTTGCGCCTGCTGAATGCCACTGTGCTACGTCACTCCCTGTAGTTGTTTCGACGTGTCTTCGCCGATCACCGTGGCGCGATAGCGGTCACCGGTGAGCGGACGTCGAGCGTACTTCTCCACGATCTCGGGCCGCACGCCCTCCGCCGTTTCGGCGACCAATCGGTCGACGACCGAGCGCAGATCGCCCGTTTCCTGATAGACCGCGAGCTGACGGTCCGCGCTGGTTCCGCCACGCATGATCTGGAAGGCGTACTCGACCTCGCGTCGGCTGCCGAGCTCGTCAATCACGTCGTCCACGAACCATTCGAGCATCTCGGTGATCAGCTCACGAGCGGGCAGCTCCTGCTCCTTTCCGAAATCTATCAGGTTGCCGTCGAGCCCGAACCGAACCGCCCTCCACTTGTTCTCGTCCACCAGGGCGGAGGAATACAGACGGAAGGTCAGGTTGTCGCGCCGGAGCTTCCAGATCTTGGCCACGATCGCCTGGAGGATGGCCGCGATGCACACCGCCTCCTCCACCCGCGTACACACATCACAGACGCGGAACTCGAGCGTTGGATACGCATGATGCGGGCGAGCGTCCCACCAGATCTTGGAGCCGTTGGGGACGCACCCGGTCGTCACGAGCGAGCCCAGCAGCTCATCGTAGTCGCCGGATGATCCCATGATCGGCGGCACACCGGTGCGGGGGAAATTTCGGAACACGATGCTGCGGTACGACTTGAGCCCGGTGCGGCGCCCCATCCAGAACGGCGAGCTCGTCGAGAGCGCGAGCACGTGCGGCAGGAGATAGCGCGACACGTTCATGGCTTCGATGAGAAAGTCGCGATCCTCGATGCCCACATGGATGTGCGTGCCGAAGATGAGCAGCTGCTGCGCGAGATCCTGTAGATCCTCCCGCACGCCGACGTAGCGCTCCAGTGGCGTGATCTCCTGCTCGATCCAGCTCGAGAAGGGATGCGTGCCCGCGGCGGCGATCACGAGCCCGCTGCGCGCGGCGAGATCCATGACCATGCCCCGCAGGCGGACCAGCTCCTCGCGCAGCGCCTGCGGCGTCCGGCACACCTTGCTGCCGATCTCGATCATCGACTGATGCAGCTCGGGCTTCACCTCGTCGAGCAGGAGCTTGTCGCCGGAGAGGATCTCCGTGATGTACGACTTGAGCTCGCGCGTGTGCGGGTCGATGATCTGATACTCTTCCTCGATCCCCAGCGTGAGAGAAGGAGCTTTCATGACCCACCTCGGAAGCTCACCGCTTCTCGGCGATGAAGGTTGGAGTCTGGCTGCCGCCGCCGGCCGTCACGTTCAGGAGCGCCGCGGTGGAAAGACGCGAGAGGCACCCGTCCACGTGATCTCCATACGCCACGTAAGGTGCCGTATCCACCATGCGGTCCGCGAGGACTACCTTGCCGTCCACGAGGCTGGGGTACGCTTCGGTCGGGAGCTCGATGCGCTGCTGCACGATGTACGGCTCGCGGAGCGCGGTCTTGATCGCCGCCTGCCAGCCGGCGTCGTCCACCTCCCAGCCGAGCACGATACCCTTGCCGCCATAGTCGTCGTTCGGCTTGAGCACGAGCTGCCCGCGATGCTGCGCCATGAACGGCAGCAGGTCGACATCCTCTCCGTCGTGCTTCGTGCGACGCTCGGACACGACACGCGTCCAGGGAATGGAGAGCGCGATCGCCTCGCGCTCGTCGTCGGTGAAGAGATGCGCGTTGCGCTCGTCGTGCAGCACGGCGAGGCTCGCCTTCTTGTGCAGGATCTTGCACGACGGAGGGTTCACCATGCAGACCTTTCCGTCGCGCACGGCGCGCAGGATCGGGTGATCGATGCCGCCACGCTCCACCAATTCGTGCAGCAGGACGCGCTTGTAGATCAGGTCGATCTCGCCCTGCGGGCCACGCAGCGTTCCGCCCGTGTACTCGATCTCACCGGGGTCGACGATGTCGGTTGGGTACCCCTGCCGCGTGAAGTAGTCCTTGAACAACAGGAACTCGCTCTGGGTGGGTACGTCCGACCAATCCACGATCGTGATGCGCGGCCGGTCACGCCGTCCCGACCACTGCTCATAGGCGTCGATGAGTGCGTGCAGCACGTTGTGCCGCGCGGGGAGCGGGCGGACGTCCCAGTGTCGGAGAAAGTGGCGCATGATCGGCAGACCGTAGAACACCTCGGCCAGCACGTCGTTGTAGCCGCCTCCGGCGGGGGTCTCGGCATTGTACTCGGTGAAGCGAAGACCGCCCGCTCCCGAGACGAAGAACGCGTCGAGCCGCGACACCGGGCTCGCGTCACGGAAGCCCGGCTTCACCCGCACGAGCCGCCGCTCCCAATCGAGCAGGCCGAACTGCTCCAACACCGAGTCGTCGGCCAGCGCGGCCTCGTGC
>JBJMNM010000680.1:0-3244 GCA_045804305.1 Gemmatimonadaceae bacterium
TCCGGCCAGTGGACTGTCGGCCGTGATCGGATGCACCACGGTCCAATGCAGATTGAAGAACTCCACCGAGCTCCGCTCCAGCGCGAGCTGATGGAACTCTCGCGCGCGGGCGCCCTTGACGTCCTCGAACCAGGCGAGGTTCACCCGCGCCTGTACGTCGCTCAGCTGGCCCGGTTGGAGGTTCACGATACGGAACATCAGGCCGCGTCCACCGTCGTACGGCGCGATGACGGCCGATTCGCTGAACCCGAGGCGCATGCGTGGCCTGGTGAGACGCGCGAGCAGCAGCCCGAAGGCGATGACCAGCGCGATCGGCCCCACGAAGGACTCGAAGTCCGCGAGCCAGTTCGCCGTGGGACCATAGGCGTGCATGACGCCGGTGCCCGTGGTGGTGAACACTCCAACGCTGAAGGTGAATGCGCGGAGAAAGGGATCCTGGAGTCCCAGCTCCTCCGTCCCGCGCAACGCACCGTCTCCGAGGGCGAGGTACGCCAGCGCGAAGCAGCCGTTCGCGAGCAGCAGGAGGCCCATCATCCAGCCGGTGAACACCGGCCAGCTCGTCTCGAGCGCGCTGAGATAGAGTCGTGCGGCGCGCTGCGCGCCGAGCCCGTACTTCTTGCTGTTCGGCTGGCCGTCACGCCTGAGGAAGCGGCCACGGACCTTCTGAGCCACCACGCTGCCGAAGCCGAGATCGGTTGGCTCGGGCCCGCGCATGGTGGGTGGCTGGGAAGGGGGAGACGCGGCGGGATCGGTCGAGACGGGTGTGGTCACGCGGAGGGCAAAGAGGGTCGCAGGCGGGGGCCGATGCGAATCATCTGCCCTCCGCGTCGAAGGCGCAAGCCGATGCCGGGCACGGCGGGCACCCTCAGGTCGTGGTGAAGGACTTGTCCGACTCGGGCCGTGCGACGACGCGTACGCACTCCCGCGCAACCATCCAGTTCTCCTCCGCCGGTATGACCAGCACCGCGACACGAGCATCGGCGGCGGAGATGTCGGCCTCGCCGGCGCAGGACCCATTGCGGTCCGGATCCACTGCCACACCGAGAAATGCGAGCGACGCGCAGACGTCGGCGCGCACGCGGGCGGCATGCTCGCCGACGCCGCCAGTGAAGGCGATCGCGTCGAGTCCGTTCATGGTAGCGGCCATCGCGGCGATTCCCTGTCGCACCTTGTGGGTGAAGACGTCGAGCGCGAGCCGTGCCCGTTCATCGCCGGCGTCGACCGCTGCCAACACGGTGCGCATGTCGCCGTCGGTGCCGGAGAGCCCTGCCAGCCCGGACTCGCGGTTCAGGAGGTGGTCGAGCGACTCCGTCGTGTATCCACCGTGACGCAACAGATGAATGAGGATTCCCGGGTCGATCGCGCCCGAGCGCCGTGCCATCGGCAGCCCGTCGAGCGGTGTGAATCCCATCGTCGTATCCACGGAGCGGCCGTTCCGGACCGCGGCGAGCGAGCAGCCGCTGCCCAGGTGGCAGGTCACCACGCGGAAGGCATCCTGCGACGCGTGCACCAATCGCGCGGCGCGATGCGCCACGTACTGGTGGTTGATGCCGTGAAAGCCGAACCGGCGGATGCCCTGCTCCGCCCATGCATGCGGGCCGGCATACGTGAACGCCGCAGGCGCCATGGTCTGGTGGAAGGCGGTGTCGAACACCGCGACCTGCGCGCGCTGATCGCCAAACAGGCGCGTCGCCGCATCCATCAGCGCCAGCGCGGCCGCGTTGTGCGCCGGCGCATATTCCGCGACGCGTGCGATCGCTGCACGCACGGCCGGCGTGACACGCGTGCTCTCGGTGAGCAGTGCACCGCCATGCACGACGCGGTGGCCGATGACGTCGATCCCACTCGGACCACTGATGATCGCGCGCGTGCCAGACCAGAGCGGCGTGAGCAGCCGCTCGAGCGGTTGCTCGCCATTCTCGATCTCATCCTCCCAGCACAGCCCCGTCGGCGCGTCCCCCTCCGCGCCGACGCCGCGGAGCTCGAACAGGGATGCCTTGACGCTGCTCGATCCGGCGTTGAGGGCGAGGACTCTGGTCGGAGGCATTGGAGCTAAGATAAGCGAGACTCGCCGTGGCTGGCCTCACAGCCGCTCGGGCCGGCGCGAGCAGCTCCATTACCCCGGCCACCGCCAGTCCCGCACGTCCGGCATGTCGTCCCCATGCGCGCGGATGTACACGTGGTGCTCGGCCAGCTTGGCCACGCAGTGCGCATCCGTGCGCACACCCTCGGCGCGTTGGGCGAGGCCCGGAACCTGCGCGATCACGTCACGCACCAGGTGAAAGCGGTCGAGATCGTTCAGCACGGTCATGTCGAACGGCGTGGTGGTCGTGCCCTCCTCCTTGTAGCCGCGCACGTGCAGGTTGTGGTGGTTCGTGCGGCGATAGGTCAGGCGGTGGATGAGCCAGGGATAGCCGTGGAACGCGAAGAGGATCGGCTTGTCCGCGGTGAAGAGGGCATCGAACGCCGAGTCGCTGAGCCCATGCGGATGCTCGCGCTCGGGCTGGAGCGTCATCAGGTCGACGACGTTCACGAATCGTACGCGAAGGCTCGGGATGTGCTCGCGCAGCAGCGCCGTCGCCGCCAGCGCTTCCAGAGTCGGAACGTCGCCGGCGCACGCGATCACGACGTCCGGGTCGCGTCCGCCATCCGTGCTCGCCCATTCCCACACGCCAAGTCCCGTCTCGCAGTGCGCGGCGGCGGCATCCACGTCCAGCCATTGCAGGGCCGGCTGCTTGCCGGCCACGATCACGTTCACGTAGTGACGGCTGCGCAGGCAGTGATCGGCGACCGAGAGGAGCGTGTTCGCGTCAGGCGGCAGATAGACGCGCACCACGTCCGCCTTCTTGTTCACCACGTGATCGATGAAGCCCGGGTCCTGATGGCTGAATCCATTGTGATCCTGCCGCCATACGTGCGACGTGAGGAGGTAGTTGAGCGACGCGATGGGTACGCGCCACGGGATGCCGCGGGTGGTGTTGAGCCACTTGGCGTGCTGGTTGAACATCGAGTCCACGATGTGGATGAACGCCTCGTAGCACGAGAAGAGACCATGGCGCCCCGTGAGCAGATAGCCTTCGAGCCATCCCTGGCACATGTGCTCACTGAGCACCTCCATCACGCGTCCGTCGTGCGAGACGTGGTCGTCGGTCGGCAGGATCGTGGCGGCGGACATCCGCCCCGTTGCCTCGAAGACCGCGTCGAGGCGATTGGAGCTCGTCTCGTCGGGGCCCATGAGGCGGAA
>JBJMNM010000681.1:0-9099 GCA_045804305.1 Gemmatimonadaceae bacterium
GGGCGCACGAACCAGAGCGGATAGCGTCTCGTTCCGATTTGCCGGCATTCCGTATCTGACCCGCGTGGGCCTCGAGCTGAACGCCGACGTCGACGCCGACCTTCGCGCGCGCCGTTTCACCTTCGCCAACGATTCGCTCCGCCTCAACAAGCTCGTGCTCGCGTTCGCGTGCCCAGGACGAATCGGTCCCGCGCGAAATCGCCACGCAACGATTCCTGAAGTCCGGCGATCGAGGCGGAGAGATGCGACTGCTGGTCCTCGAGCGTGACGCGGCCATCGCTGACCCGAAGATCGCGCAGCGTGACGCCGACGGCGCGCGACGCATCGGTCGAGGCACCGGGCCCGGTGCGAGCGATGTCCCAATTCGCCGTCCCATCCGCGAGCACCCGAAGATTGAGCGATGGCTGACGGAAGGCGACCTCGCGAACCACGATCCGATCGCCGCGCGCGAGATACCCGAGTACACTGCCGACGTCGAGCACCAGGCGCGCTTCGCGCATGGACACGAGCGTGTCCCGCTCGAACGGCTTCACGCCGACCACCGAGAGCTGGTCCAGGCTGAGCGTGGCGTTCGGAAAGTCGCGAAGGAGGCTCAGGCCGACGCCGTCCCAGGCTACCCGGGCGTTGACGGAGGCGCCGATCTCCGTCTTCAGTCGCGTCGCAATGCGGTCGCGGAAGACGAACGGAACGACGAGGAGCGCGACAAGGAGCGACGAGCCGAGCGCGGCGAGCGCGATCGCGAGCTTGCGAGGGGATCGCATGTATTCGAGGGAGGAGGACCGAACCGGGACCGCGTGGGTCTCTGGTTGGACGATCCTGCGGTGCTCCTCGTCTCTGATCAGCTCAATGAAGAATCGCCGCGACAAAAGTCGCGGCGATTTTCTTCATGTGGCGCGACGAGAAGGTCGTGGCCTCACCAGGGCGTGCGTCTCCGACGGATGCCTCCCGCCAGCAGCGCGACCAGTCCGATGGCAAACAGCCCGAGCGTCCCCGGCTCCGGCACCGGGGTGAGGCTGGCGAAGAGTCCATGCGCCTCGTCCTGGATGCCGGCGGTGAAGTACAGCGCGTTCGGATCGACGCCCACGCCGCCGGTGCGGAAGGCGAGCGCCCACAGACCATCGTTGACGATCAGCGCGCCGTTGGGGTCGGTCAGGGCACCGAGCAGCGCGCCCGTGAAGAAGTCATACGCGTGGATCGTCCCGTCGCCGAAGTTGCCGACCAGCAGCGCGCCGGCGAATGGCCCGAAGCCGGCAGGCGCCAGCGTGACGCCCCATGGCGAATTCAGAACGTCGTCGGTCGCCACACGCCGCAGGAGCACGCCGTTCGGGTCGTACACATCGACGAACCCATGGCCGGCTCCGGGGATGTCTTCGTGCGTTACGGGGTCCTTCAACGCATAGGTGACGACGATGTTGCCGCCGACGTTCTGCACGTTGAACGGTGCGTAGCCCGCCGGCACCGTCGCGTCGATGAACCCGCCCGTCAGAACCTGGGCGAAGGATCCGTCGAACACGTCGACCACTCCCGCCCCGAAGTTGGCCGCGTACAATCTCGCGGTTGCGCCTGAACCAGCGATGGCGAGTCCGGTGTACGACGAGGTCGGAAAGCCGTTGACTTGCGTTATCGCGGTGCCGCCGCCGTTCCATCCGGAGATCGTTCCGGTGGCGCTGGCGAACAGGAAGACAGCGTTCGCACCATTGCCATTCGAGAGCCCGAAGGTGCCGGCATTGTTGAACACCTGACCGGTCGGCACGCCGGGAACCGATCCATTCGGGCCGGGGATGGTGACGACGAGGGCCTGCTTCACGCCGAAGCCGTTGTACAGCGTGGCAACGCCCGTTCCGGCATCCGAGATCCAGAACGGACTGGTCGGGGAGAACGACATGCCCCAGGGATTCCTCAACTGCGGATCCGTATTGGCCGCGAGCCCTGGAATGTCGGAGACGAGATTCGTCTGCACATACTGCGCGCGAGCCGGCGTGCTGACGAGTGTCGCGCAGGCGAGTGCACCGAGGAGTCGCGGAGCCCACCGAGCCGTGAGACGATCGATCATATCATGCCCCCGTTGTGTCGAGAGGTGCGAGATTGACACGCCGACGTCGCGGGACGACCTGCAAGAATCGCACTGGCGCGAGCGACGCCGAGCACGACTCGCTTTCTCGAGGCATCGACCGCTTCGGTGCGTCGAGCGTCGCGATCGTGGAGCAGCGACGACCGTATCACGATGTTACGCCAGCGTATCGAAGTGATATGGGGTGGCGAATACGAAACGGCGGGGAGCTTTCGCTCCCCGCCGTTCGATCGTGCTTGCAGATCTTCTCCGGTCAGCTCTTCATGCCCGGGTTGTTGTCGCGCTCGGCGCGCGGAAGCGGGAAGCAGGTCTGCGACCCGACGTTCACGTAGCCGGGCTTGACGTAGGGCTGCCCGGTCACGGGAACGTTGGTGACCGCCTCGGGATGACGGCGGAAGTCGCCGAGCTTCTTGCCTTCGAGGTAGAACTCGAGGCTGCGCTGATAGAAGAACTCCTTCAGCACGCTGGCGTCGTCGGTGGGACCGGCGTAGGCGGGCTGGTTGTTCGCCGCGCGCCGGGCCTGAATCAGCGCCAACTGTGCGGCCGGCCCGGTTGCCTCGGCGGCGATGTAGTCCGCCTCGAGCTTCGACGCGAGCCGGATGGGTGAGGCGTATCCAGTGTACTTCTGCTGAATGTAGAAGCCACCGGGAACGACGTCCTGCGGATTGAGCTTGTGCTTGCTGGGGTCGAGATACGGCGTCCGCGGGTCGTTCAATTGATACGCCGCCGCCACGCTGATCGAGCCGCGATCGAACGTGTACTGCCACTCGCGGTTGGACAGGCGGGTGCGGTTGGTGAGATCGTCGGCGTACGAGAGGTTGTAGACGAACCCGTCTGGCACGGCCGCCGCATCCGCGGCCGCTCCGGCCTTGTCGCCCTTCTGCAGCTTCGCCCGGGCCCGTCCGACGCGTGCGGCGTTGGCGAGCGTCTTGGACGCCGTATCCGTGGCCGCGGTCGCCGCGCCGATGTCGATGGCCGTGCCGAACCACACGATGGCGGAATCGAGCAGCTGCGCCGTGGTGAGCTCCGGCCCGCCGACGACCGCGTTGGCGGGCAGGGTCCCCGAGCAGAACATCTCCGCCATCATCTCGATCGAGTAGCCGCGGAAGAGCGCGGCACGCTCGAGGTTGATGTTGGTCGCGGGGTTGGGCAGCGCCAGGTCGACCACGACCTTCGTTCCGGCCGCTGCGACCGACAGCGGTGACCACACCTCGGTGTTGAGCGACCCGTTGAGGTCCGAGATCAGCCTGAAGCCGAACTCGTTGCGCGTCGGGAAGGTGTCGGAGACGTTCGCCTCGCCCGTGAACCAGGCGCTGTACATGATCAGCCAGCCGTACGCCGATGCGAAGCTCTGCTGGGCCGAGGCGGCGAGAGTGGCCGCGCTCGACGACGGATCTACGGTCGCAGCGTCGATGACGTTCGGGTTGGTGACCTGAAGGAACTTTTCAGAGCAGGAGGCTGTCCCGAGAAACAGGAACACCCCGAGCATGGAGCGCGTGAGAGCGCGTCGGGTCATCGTCATGGTGTCCTTTGCGCCGGTCAGAAAGTGAGGTTCAGGCGAATGAGGGTCTTCTTGGAGTTCGGCAGCGTGAGGAAGTCCTCGCGCGTGAACTGGCCAGCGCGGCTCGTGGCGGTCGTGTTGGGGTTCGAGATGACTTCGGGATCCGCGCCTTCATAATTGGTCCACAGCTTCACGTTCTGCATGGCGACGGTGATCGTTGCGCCGGTGATGCCACGCCCGATGCCGCCGATGAGGTTGACCGGCAGGTCGTAGCTCGCCGACAGCTCGCGGAGCCGCACGAAGTCGCCGGGCTGGATGAAGGCCTCGTAAACGTCGCTGACGGTGGCCGCCTTCCCGCTCTCCGTGACGAATGCCGGCTGGTTCGGTGTGTCGTCGCCGTAGCGGCGGAGAAACTCGTAGCGCGACAACACGGTCGGATCCAGCCGGCTGTTGGAGCGGACGAGCTGCGTCTCCCGGAAGAACTGGGTGTTGTTGTACACGCTGAAGTTCCGCTTGGCGTCGAGCAGTCCCGTGACCCGGAGGTTCTTGAACAACGTGACCGTGTTGCTGAGGTTCCACTCGAAGGTGGGCAGCAGGTTCGCGTACGGCGACAGTGTGTCCTCCACGATCACCTTGCTGCTGGCGACGTCGATGCTCTTGATGCGCTTTGTCGAAAAGACGCCGAGCTGCTGGCCCTGTACGGCCCGGTTGCGCTGGCCGTTCAAGTTGAAGGACTGGACACCGCCCAGGTCGGTCAGCTCGTTGTGGAGGGTGTTCGCGTTCGCGCGAATATCCCAGTCGACATGGCGCGTGCGCAGCGCGCTGATCGTCGCCGACATCTCCAGGCCGCGGTTGAGCACTTGGCCGATGTTCGCGAGCGGGTTCGAGGCGAAGCCGAGCGACGGCGCGATTGGTCGCGCGATGATCAGGTCGTTCGTCACCTTGCGGAAGTACGTGAGCTCGGTCGAGATCCGATCGCCCCAGAAGCTGGCATCGGCTCCTGCCTCGAACTCGGTGCCGCGCTCGGGCTTGAGCTGGGCGTTTCCGGGATTGCCCGGAATCGCGCCCGCGCCGGTGGTGTTGTTGAGGTAGAACGGCGCGGCCGAGAGCGTCGTGAGCGCGTCACCCGGGGCGGGGGACCGCCCCGTGGTGCCGTAGGCGCTGCGGAGGCGCAGCGAGTTCACGTACGGCGTGAGGGGAGCGAAGAACTTCTCCTCCGATACCGTCCAGGTCGCGCCGACCTTCGGCAGCACGAACGATGGAGCCGAGCTGCCGAACGACGAGTTCCGGTCGACCCGTACGCCGAACTGCAGGAAGAAGCGGTTCTCGTAGCCGAGCTGGAGCTGGCTGAGGTAGCCGTAGGTCTTCTGCTCGGTGTAGCCACCGTTCGCCGACGTCGTCGCCGCCGAGCCGATGGAGTTGTTGGCATTGGTGACGAGACCGATGCCGGTGGCCTGCGTGAACTTGTTGCGGGACGAGATGACCTGGAGGCCGAACGAGAGGTTGGTCTCGAGCTGGTCCCGCTGGCCGAACAGCCGGCGCACGTTGCCGAGGTAGTCGACGGTGTAGCGCTCGGCGCCACGCGCCGTCTGCTCGTTGCTGCCGCCGTCGGTGAGCCCGCCGTACCAGGTGCTGTCGTTCTTGGGGAAGAAGGTCGTCTGCTCGTCCTGCGCGTAGTCCATACCGACGGTGAACCGGTTGCTGAACCACGACACCGGCAGATAGTTGGCGGTCAGGTTGGTCGTCACCCGGTGCGTGAGCAACGAGCGGTCGATGCTGTTGATCGCATTGTAGTGGCGGTTGACCGCGTACCAGCCGTCGCGTCCGCTGCCGTCGTCGGTGCGGGTGGTCGGGGAGCCAAGCAGGGCTCCGCCGAGCCAGCCGAAGACGTTGTTGTCGTTGTCCGGCAGCGTCGTCTTGGTCTGGACGAGGCCTAGGCCCGCCTCGAAGGTGACGCGCGAGTCGGGGACGAAGCTGAAGTTCGAGCGGACGTTGTAGCGGTCGAAGCTGTTGTTCGGCAGCACGCCTTTGTCGTTCTCCGAGCCGAACGACAGGTTGTAGCCGAAGTTCTGGCCGCCGCCGCGACCATTCCAGCCGACCGAGCGGTCCTGACCATCGCGGAAGGCGCCGATGCGCAGCAGGGGATTGTCGTGCACCAACGTGCCGGCCGTCTGCCCGCGGCAGAGCGGATTCGTGCTGGTCGTCGCGACGAGCGCCGTGGTGCAGACACCGTAGTTGTCGGGCGGGGTCCAGCCCACGTCCGACCGGCCACCCTCGAGGCGCAGCGTCTGTACGAACTGGTTCGAGCCGGTGCGGCCCTTCTTGGTGATGATCTGGATCACGCCGGCTGATGCATCCGCGCCGTACAGGGTCGCCGCGGCCGGTCCCTTCACCACCTCGATGCTCTCGATCTCGTCAGGGCTGAGGTCGTTCATCCGGTCGAACGACTGGCCGCTCTGGCCGCTGCTCGTGATGCCTTCGTTGACGCGGATGCCGTCGATGAAGACGAGCGGCTCGTTCGACAGGTTGATCGACGACGCGCCGCGAATGCGGATGGCCTTCGCCGTGCCGACGCTGCCCGAGTTGTTGTTCACCGCCACGCCCGGCAGGCGCGACTGGAGCAGCTCGCCCATCGTGGCGACGGCGGCTTCCTTCACGATGTCCGAGGCGGCGATGGAGCCGACCTGGGCGGACTGTGCGCGGCGCTCCTGGTTGCCGGCGGTGCCAGTGACGACGACCTCGGACAAGGTCACGAGCGACGCGGCGAGGTCGAAGTTCAGGGTCGCATTCTGGCCGGCGAACACGCGGACGGTGTCCGAAGCGGCCTTGTGGCCGATCTTGAACACTCCCACCACGGTGCGGCCCGGTCGCACGTTGTTGAGGCGATAGTCGCCTTCCTTATTGGTCTGTGCCTCGAGCGTGGTGCCGGGCACGACGACCCGCGCCTCGCTGACTGGCTGTCGCGACGTGCGATCGACCACCTTGCCGACGATGGCGCCGGTCTGCGCGAAGAGCGCGGCCGGGAGGGCCAGCATCAAGGCGGTGATCGAGAGTCCGAAGCGACGAGTGGTTGCACGAGCGTACATGTGCGTCTCCATCATCGTGTGGGGGAAAAGGAGCGGAGCAATTGGTGCGGCGGGAAATGCACGTCGCGGGGCAGCGGCCCAGGCCCCGGGCAACGGACCGGCAAGGCTCCCGAACGACGTGGAGGATGCCGGGGCGAAACAGAACGGATTAATGGCTCGTGCAGGCGGACCCCACCAGGGGTCGAAACGCCACATGTGAGGTTCATACGGTTCGTCCCACCCCAGAAGGCGGCGAGCGCCCCCCCGAGAATCAGCCTCCGACGGCCAACCGAGAGGCCACGGCCGTGCGTGCAATGGCCCACCGTTCGTCCCAGCCGCCGCCGATCGTCACCGCCTCGCACCGGCGCCGCTGGAGGGCCCGCTCGAACCGGTCGAACATCTGCTCACGGTCGGTCGGCCGGTCGCGGACGCCGTCCGGCACCCAGGGCACGTCCACGTTACAAAGCAGGTACAGGTCGGCGCGGCGCCTCCTCTCCTCGTGGGCCACCCAGCGCGGCACGGCGGCGTAATAATGCCGAGAATAGATCACCGTGCTCAGAAGGTCCGTGTCCAGGATGATCGCGAGCGATCCGTCGGCGCGCGCCATGGCGTCGCCCGCCTCGGCCAGGGCGACGTGCTCCTTTGCGATGGGCACGACGTCAGACCAGCGGAGCTCACGCCGCACTCGCTCGGCGTACACCCGCGAGGCCTCCGGTATCCACTCGGTATGCGCCCACTCGGCGAGACGGCGGGCGAGCGTGGTCTTGCCCGTCGACTCGGGGCCCGTGACGCACACGCGCACGAGAGGCGCCCGCGCGAGGCTCACGCCGCGGCGGCCGCGAGTTGCGAGGTCTCGGCCATGGAACGGCGCCAGTCCATGTGGCCTCGCACGGCCAGCGCGAGAAACACGGCATACAGGCCGGCGGTGAGATACAGCCCCTTGAAGATGAACATGCCCACGTAGAGCACGTCGACGGCGATCCACAGCAGCCAGTTCTCGAGCTTCTTGCGCGTCATCATCCACTGCGCCACGAGACTCGTGCTCGACAGGAACGAGTCCATGTACGGCAGCGCCGCGTCTGTCGTGGAGCGGAGCAGGGTGCCCAGCACCGCAGCGCCCGAGAGCCCGATCACCGCGAGAATCCCGGCGAGGCGACTAGTCGTGCGCGTGACGTGCAGCTCCGTGCGCCCTGCGCCGCCGTACAGCCATTCATACCATCCGTAGATGGACAGCGCGGCATAGACGACCTGCAGCCCCATGTCGGCGTAGAGCTTGGCCTCGTAGAACACGATCGCGTACAGCACCACGTTCACGATGGCGGTAGGCCAGCTCAGGATGTTCTGGCGAACGCTCAGCCACACGCTGATCGCCCCCACGATCGCCGCGAAGAGCTCGAGCCGGCTCACGTCAGAATGCCAGGCGCGCGTTGATCGTCACGTTCCGCGGCGCGAGCGTGTAGTAGTACGGCTCGAGCGCGGCCGGATCGGAGCTCCCGACGGCCGGCCCGGGATATCCGCCGGTGTAGATGCGCCGATCGAAGACGTTGCGAAGCTGCACGAGCACCGACTGCTGCGCCACGCGGAGCGTGATGCCCGCGTCGGCATACCAGTTGTCGGGCACCACGAAGCGCGGGTCGTTCGTGTTGGTGAGCATCATCCGCGAGGTGTACCGGCCATCCAGATCGAGCGACAACCAACGCGCGAGGTCGCTGTGTACGCCGTGCCCGGTAATGAATCTGGGGCTCATCAGCGCCGTGACGTCGTGGAACACTTCCCCGGTCGCGTCGTCGCGGTAATCCCGAATGCGCGCATCGGTCACCGACGCAGTCGCCAGCAGGCGCACGCGCGGCGTGGCCTGCCATGTCAGATCGCCCTCCACACCCCGCCGCACGCTGCGCGCGACGTTCTTCCGCAGCACGTAGCCGATCTCGTTGATCTCGCCGATGGGCGCGATCTCGTCGTGGAACTGCATCAGGAAAGCGTTGGCCTGCGCCTGGAGCGTTCCGCGTTGCCAGCTGATCCCCGTCTCGAGGTCCCGCACCGACTCCGGACGCACGCGCGTGAGCGGGAGGAGCGAGCGCGCACCCACGCTGTCCACGTCGTCGGCGCCGGCGAACATGTCGGCGCGCGTCGGCTCGCGGCCATTCAGCCCTGCGCTCAGGTAGCCCACCAGCGCATCTGTAGCGCGGATGCTGATGCCGGCTTTTGGATTGAGGAAGGTCCAGTGCACGCTCGCCGGTGACACCCCCGATCCCGCCGTCGGATCGTAGCGGAACTGCGCGAAGCGGAGCTGCACGTCGCCGAACAGCGTCGTGCGGCCATGCGTCGTCGAGCCCTTCGCGAACGCGCTCTGCTCGCCTTTGTAGCCCGTGTTGTCGTACAGTAGCGTCTCGAAGTCCGGCCGCGTGTAGAGCCAGTGCTCGCGCCGGTACGTCGATGCATGAATCCCAGCCGACGCCGAC
>JBJMNM010000682.1:0-5529 GCA_045804305.1 Gemmatimonadaceae bacterium
AGCGGCGGCCGGAGTGGCCGCAGTGGTATCACTCGCGCGCCAGTCTCCCGTCGCGAGGGAGAGATGCCGGATCGTGATGCCGAGTGTGTCGTCCACGAGCGCGCGAAGCACCGGTCCGCTGCGCTTGTCGAGCTGGATCTGCATCGACACCCACGCGCCCGTCGGCACACCACACATGCGGTACCAGCCATCCGCGTCGGTGACGACGGACGAGGACTGATTGACCTTGATCGGGCGCAGCCTCTTCCCGGTCCGGTCCACGGTGAGGTCCTGCCACGCCATCGCGAGCTTGACACCGGCGAACGGACTCTCCGTCTCCGCGTTCACGACGTGGCCGTAGATCACCCCCGTTCCTGGCGGGAGCTCGGCACCGAGACACACCGCCGAGCGCAGCTTCGCCGCTGAGGGCAGCGCCAGATCGAGCGTCGCGATCTGTCCCGGTGCGACGCTCGCCTCGCGCGGTGACAGCGCGACCTCGAGCGAGTCGAGGAGGGCGCTCTCGAAGCCGACGATGTAGCGTCCCGCGGGGAGCGAGTCGATGCGGTAGCGGCCGGACGCGTCGCTCACCGCCTCGCGGCGCACTTCGGTTTGCGCCCCGGTGCCGACGGCGACGACGTGTGCGCCGGCGAACGGTCGAGCGTGGACGCTGTCGAACACGACGCCCTCGACGCGGCCGGCCTGGTCGCTCTGCGCGTCGGAGCGTCGTGCGGGAAGGAGGAGGGTCAGCACGACGAGCGTGCCGAGGGGGATCTGGCGCCCGTCGCGGGCGCGTCGGGCCGATGAACGGCCACGGAGTGGGCTGATCATGTACGCGAAAATGTATACAATCAGTTTCGGCCGCAAGAGGTGCTTTTCCGCGGGCGTCAGGGGCTCAGCGCGATCGCACCCGTCCGTCCTCCACCGCATTCCGCGCCGCCGCGGCGAGCGCCGAGCCAATGCTCTCCGTTCGCCCGACCACTCGCCGTGCGTAGCGTCGCCACGCCGCGCGCATCGAAGCCCACGCGCCGCTCGTCGCCAGGCCGACCCCCGCGATCGCGGCGAGCGGTCCCGCGAGCCCCACCGGATTGACGAGCACCATGCCGATACCAATCGCGCCGAAGAAGGCGCTCAACCCGCCGACCGTCCCCGCCACGGTAGCCGCATCGCTGCGTGCCGAGAGGACGCCGATCGTCGTTCTTCCGCCGCGACGCGCCACGGTCACGTAGCACGAGCCGAACGGGTCCCGCGCCTTCCACTCCACGGTGCCGAGCGCTTCGGTGACGTGCCCCTGTTCTCCCAGCGCTCGGCGCGCGAGGTCGAACAGCTCGCCGACCACGTCGTCCGCCACCTCGCCCTCGATCGACTCCTCGAATCGGAATCGAAGCGGCGCGCCGAGCACACCACCGCCAGGCGGTGTTCGCTCGTCGCGCAACGCGGCGGCGACGCTCGCCACGTGGTCGGGCGCGATCCCCGCTCCCGCGGCGATCTCCTGGATGTCGGCCAGCGTGTAGCGCGGCGCGCTCGACTGTACCCCTTCCTGTCGCTCAGCCGCGCGATTCAGAATGAGCGCGAGTTCCTCCTCGGTGTAGCGGCGCTCGCCGACCGATGCGGTGGGCGCCGGCTTCGCGAGCGGCTCGCGATCGGGAGGGAAATGCCGGGGGATCTCGGACACCGAGTGGGGTGCAGGTGACGCGACAAGTATGCTACCACGCGTCGGCATTTGCGCTGACTGATGGTTGCCCTCAAGTTGCCGCGCCGTCCGGCCCAACCCAATCGCCGTGTCCCAACCATCGACATCAGAGCAGCCGCCCGCACCCGCCGAGCGAGACCGGCTGCCGATGGTCGGCTGGTTCGACCCCGGCCAGCTCGTGCGCACCGGGTTGGACGTCGTCATCTCGGCGATGTTCGCCCGGAACTCCGACCGGCGCGTGCTCGACGCGCTGAGCCATCCCGGCTTCGATGCCTGCGACTACTCGTCGCGCGACGAGCTGTGGCTCGATTACGTGGCCGACACGGGCGACGGATGGAACTCCACGTATGCCGTCGCGCACGCCGTCGCTCGGCCCGAGCTCGGCGTGGAGGTCGATGGCGTGCATCGGATCACCAAGCGTGGCGACGTGCTCGTCTTCGGCGGCGACGAAGTGTATCCAGTCGCGAGCCGCGAGGCGTACGAGCGCCGGCTCATCGCCGCATATCGCACCGCGCTGCCGAGCCTCGAGCCGCCCTATCCCCGAGTGTTCGCCATCGCGGGGAACCACGACTGGTACGACAGCCTCGTCGCCTTCACGCGCATCTTCTGCACCGGGGGCAAGCGCCGCTTCGCCGCGTGGCAGACCCACCAGTCGCGCAGCTACTTCGCCATCAAGCTGCCTCACGGCTGGTGGCTCATCGGCACCGACGTCCAGCTCGAGTCCGACATCGACGACCCGCAACTCGAGTACTTCCGGAAGATCGCCGACGCGATGGCGCCCGACGATCGCGTCATCCTGTGCACGGCCGAGCCGAACTGGATCTACGAGCAGCGCTATCGTCAGTTCGACCGCGCCATATCGGAGCGAAACCTCGACTTCCTTCAGGAGCGCGTGTTCGAGAATCGGATCGTCGTGTACCTCGCCGGCGATCTGCATCACTACCGCCGTCACAGCAACGACGCCGGTCAGCACAAGATCACCGCCGGCGGAGGAGGCGCGTTCCTCTTCCCGACGCACGTGGACCTCGACGAAGTGCGAGAGTTGAAGGACGGCTACACGTATCGCACCAGCTTCCCGGCGCCGGAGACGTCGCGGAAGCTCTCGCGGCGACTGCTCCGCTTCGGGTGGATCAACCCACAGTTCGGGAAGGTGACCGCGCTCCTCTACCTGCTGTTCGCGATGGCGATCAAGGTGGACATCAGGCAGCCAGGTCTCCGCCATGGCAGGCAGGTCGTGCACGACATCATTGCCGGAATTCTCAACAGCCAAATCGCGCTCCTCTGGGGCTTTCTCCTCCTCTTCGGCTTCTACTTCTTCACAGACACGCACGACGAGAAGTTCAGGCGATGGGGCGGCCTCACGCACGCGACGGCCCATCTCGCCGCGGCGTTTCTGCTCGGCTGGTTCGGCCTCTATGTCGCCGTCACCTGGCTCGGCCGGCCGCTCGAGAGCATCTCGCAGATCGTCGTGACCGGCCTCGTCATCGCCCTCGGCGGCTACATCGTCGGCCCGACGATCATGGGCACGTACTTACTCGTCTCGATGAACTGGTTCGGCCGGCACGCTGGCGAGTTCTCCGCGCTCCGCTGCGAGGATCACAAGAGCTGGCTGCGGATGCACGTCGGACCCACGGGCGACCTGCGCATTCACGCGCTCGGCATCGACGTCGTGCCGCGAAGCTGGGCGGAGGCGACGCCGACGGCGGAGGCACCATCGCTGCTCGTGCCGGCGGATGCGAGAGCGACGGCGCCGAAGCTCGTCGACTACGTGGAGGTGAGGGGAGCGGAGGCGGCAAAAGCTGGAACGCCCGTTCGTCACCACTCGTAGGGCGTTGAAGGTTGACGCGCTCGTACTCTCATCATCCCCACACGCCGGCGACCATGCGACGATCGTATTCGACGTTCCTCCTGTCCGTGTTGTGTGTTGCCCCGCTCGCGCGAGTCGGCGCCCAATCGACGCGTCTCGACAGCCTGGATGCTTTCGTCAAGGCTCAGATGGCGCAGCGCAACGTTCGCGGCCTGTCGCTCGCCATCATCAAGGACGGCAAGGTCGCCGTCGCGCGCGCATACGGCGTCGTCGACGACGTCTCCAAAGCGCCCGTGACGACCTCGACCCTCTTCCAGGCCGGCTCGGTCAGCAAGCCAGTCGCCGCGCTCGGCGCGCTGCATCTCGTCGACGCCGGCACGCTGTCGCTCGACGCCGAGGTGAACGCGAAGCTCACCAGCTGGAAGATCCCGGAGAATCAGTTCACCACGACGGAGAAGATCACGCTTCGCCGGCTGCTCTCGCATACCGCTGGGCTCACCGTGCACGGCTTCCCTGGCTACGACGTCTCGGAGAAAACCCCCACGCTGGTGCAGGTGCTCGACGGCGTGCCCCCCGTCAACACCCCGCCGATCAGGGTGGACACGACGCCGGGCGCGATCTGGCGATACTCGGGCGGCGGTTACACCGTCGCGCAGCAGCTCATGATAGACGTCACCGGACAGCCATTCCCGCAGTACATGCAGAGTGCCGTGCTCGGGCCCATCGGGATGACGAGCAGCTCGTACGAGCAGCCGCTGCCAAGCGCGCGCGCGGCGCTGACCGCCACTGGCTACTACGCCGACGGTACCCCCGTGCGCGGGAGGTGGCACGTCTACCCGGAGATGGCCGCAGCGGGACTGTGGACCACGGCGACCGATCTCGCGAAGTTCGCGATCGAGATCCAGGAGACGCTGGCGGGACGCGGTCACGGCGTCGTCTCCCAGGCGACCGCGCGCCGGTACGTCACGGAGGAGAAGGGTGGCGACGGGCTTGGCGTCTTCGTGCAGGGGGCCGGACGAGCGCTGCGCTTCATGCACAACGGTCGCGACGAGGGGTTCGACACGATGATGGAGGCCGGCGCCGAGACCGGCGACGGGGTGGTGTTGATGATCAACGCGAACGACAACTCCCCGATGAGTGGTCGTATCAGCGACTACGTCGAGCGACTGTGGGGATTCGCCGGCGCGTCGAGAGAGCGACCAGCGCCCGCCGCGACCGTCGCGGCGCAGATCGATCCAAAGCGCCTCGCTGCGTACGCGGGCTACTACGAGGCGCAGGAGAACGACATGGTCGCGCTGGCAGCGAACCCGGATGGCTCCGGGATGCAGATCCTCTCCGACGGACGGCCCGCCGAGAATCTGCTAGCGATGGACAGCGTACGATTCGGTTCGAGCGAGCGGCCGTTCCGTGTCGTGTTCGCGACGGATGCCGGCGGCGTGGTCACCGGCGCGACCTGGGCGGCCGGTGAGCCTCATGAACGCAGGATACCGCGCGTGGCGCCGTTGCCGAGTGCACTGCAGCCGCACACGGACCCCGATCAGGCGCTCGGCGCGCGAATCGCCACGGCACTCGCCGCGCTGCGAGACGGGGGTGCGGCGCTGAGCGCTGCTGCGGACGTGACGACCGGCGCGAAGCACGATTTCGGTCGTGGGAGCAACGCGGTGCTGGACGCCGCCGCGCACGCGACGTATCTCGGTGATGTGGACCTGGCGGAGCGGGGGATCCGCCGACACGGCGGCGAGGTCGCGCGCGTGAGGCTCTATCGCATGCAGACGCAGAACGGAGATCGGTACCTGATGGTACATCTCACGGCGGAGGGGCAGGTGACGGACTACGACGTGGTACTGCGTTGAATCCGAGAATGTCGTCGACGGCGACGAGCGTCGCCCTGATTCTCGCCGGGCTCCTGTCCCTGGCGCTCGCCTGTAGCGAGGCGACCGCACCCGACGTTCCCACGACGGCGGTTCCGTTCGCCGCCCCGGCGCGATTCGGCGTCTGGTGGCGACTCACGCAGGCATGCTCGGCGGCCACGGGCGATCTCGCAGCTGTGTCG
>JBJMNM010000683.1:0-7174 GCA_045804305.1 Gemmatimonadaceae bacterium
ACGAGGTGGACGTGGACGCCCTCTCCGACGGCGAGCGCGTCGTGATCGGCGGTGTGATGCAGCACATCGAGGATGCCGGCATCCACTCCGGCGACTCGGCCTGCGTGCTGCCGCCGTACCTCATCGGCGAGAAGGACCTGCAGACCATGCGCGACCAGACCGTCGCGATGGCGAGGGCGTTCAACGTCGTGGGGCTGATCAACGTGCAGTTCGCCATCAAGGACGGCGTGGTGTACGTGCTCGAGGTGAACCCGCGCGCGAGCCGCACGATCCCGTTCGTCTCCAAGGCCATCGGCGTGCCGCTGGCGTCGCACGCCGCGCGGGTGATGTGCGGCGAGACGCTGGAGCAGATCGGGTTCACCGAGGAGATCGTGCCGCCGTTCGTGTCGGTGAAGGAGGCGGTGTTCCCGTTCAACAAGTTTGCCGGCACCGATCCGATCCTCGGTCCGGAGATGCGATCCACCGGCGAGGTGATGGGCATCTCCGACTCCTTCGGCAGCGCCTTCGCCAAGGCGCAGCTCGGGGCGGGGAATGGCCTGCCGCTGTCGGGAAGCATTCTCATCACCGTGAACGACGCCGACAAGCCGAACGTGACGCCGATTGCGCGGCGCTTTCACGAGATGGGCTTCACGCTCTACGCCACCGGCGGCACGTCGCGCTATCTCCGTGCGCGGGGCATCCCGGTGACGCGCGTCTTCAAGGTGCACGAGGGACGGCCGCACTGCCTGGACATGATCGTCAACGGCGACGTGCAGCTGCTCGTGAACACGCCGCTCGGCAAGCACGCGCAGCGCGACGACTACACGATGCGGCAGGCGGCGATCCGCCATCACGTCGCCTACACGACGACGCTCTCGGCGGCGAGCGCGGCCAGCGACGCCATCCTCTCGCTCCGCTCGCGGCGCCCGTCGGTGCGCTCGCTCCAGGAGTGGCAGCAGGACATCTTCGTCGGCGCGGAGGGGGACCGGTGAGCGTGCACGCCGAGGCGTTCATCCACGAGTCGGCGTACGTGGACGATGGCGCGACGATCGGGGCGGGCACCAGGGTCTGGCATTTCTGTCACGTGCTTGGCGGGGCCGTGATCGGCGACCGCTGCTCCCTCGGGCAGAACGTGGTCGTGATGAACGGCACGCGCATCGGCACCAACGTGAAGATCCAGAACAACGTGTCCGTGTACGAGGGAGTGGAGCTCGAGGACGACGTGTTCTGCGGCCCGTCGATGGTGTTCACCAACGTGATGAACCCGCGCAGCCACGTGTCGCGGAAGAACGAATACCGCCGCACGCTGGTGAAGCGTGGGGCGTCCATCGGCGCGAACGCGACGATCGTGTGCGGGACCACCCTGGGCGAGTACGCGTTCGTCGGGGCGGGGGCAGTCGTGTCCAAGGACGTGCCCGCGTACGCGCTGATGGTCGGCGTGCCGGCGCGACGCGTGGGATGGATGTGCCAGTGCGGGGAGCGGCTGCCCGACATCGGCACGGGCACATGCGCTGCCTGCGGCTCGACCTACGTCGCGGCCGGAAGTGAGATTCGTCAGACGAGCGGTCCCAACCTGGAAACGACGCGAGAACGACATGAATAGCTCGGAGCCGATCACCGGCGAGGTACGGGTCGCCCTCGTGGGATGTGGGCGCATCAGTCGGAATCACCTCGAGGCGATCGCCAAGGTGGACGGGCTTCGGCTGGTCTCCGTCGCCGACACGAGCCTGGAGCGGGCGCGCGCCGTCGGCGAGGCCGAGGGCGTCCCCGCCTTCGGCTCACTCGAGGAGATGCTGAAAGCGGTGCCCTCCGATCTCGTGTCGATCTGCACGCCGTCCGGCCTGCATCCCCGGCACGGTGTGACGGCCGCCCGCGCCGGCCGCCACGTGCTCACCGAGAAGCCGATGGCCATCTCCCTGGAGAGCGCCGACGAGCTGGTTCAGGCGTGCGACGCCGCGGGGGTACATCTCTTCGTGGTGAAGCAGAACCGTCTCAATCCGCCGATCCAGCTCCTCAAGCGGGCGGTGGACAAGGGGCGGTTCGGCCGGCTCTACATGGCCAACGTCACCGTGCGGTGGACGCGCCCGCAGGACTACTACGACGCCGAGCCCTGGCGCGGCACCTGGGAGTTCGACGGCGGGGCGATCATGAACCAGGCGTCGCACTACGTGGACCTGATGCAATGGCTCGTCGGGCCAGCGGAGAGCGTGATGGCGAAGACCGCCACGCAGGCCCGCCGCATCGAGGCCGAGGATTCCGGCGTGGCCGTCGTGAAGTTTCGGAATGGCGCGCTTGGCGTCCTTGAGGTGAGCGTGCTCACGTACCCGAAGAACCTCGAGGGCTCCATCACGCTGCTCGGCGAGAAGGGATCGGTGAAGATCGGCGGCACAGCCGTGAACAAGGTGGAGCACTGGTCATTCGCCGACTACGACGATGACGACAAGCTCGTGGAGGCGGCGAATACCGCACCGCCGAGCGTGTACGGCTTCGGGCATCAGCCGTACTACCAGAACGTGCTCGCGGTGTTGCAGGGCAACGCAAAGCCCGATACCGACGGTCGCGCCGGCCGCAAGTCGCTGGAGCTGATCCTCGGGATCTACGAGTCCGCCAAGACGGGCCGCGAGGTCCCCATCCCGATGCGCACGCGTCTCTGACGCCGGTTATCATTCACCGGCTCACCTCACACTGATTGCTTACGGATCGACCTCTCATGGCTGTCCCTCTGCTCGACCTCAAGGCCCAGCACGCGACGATTCGCGACGAGACCATCGCGGCGGTAATGCGGATCGTCGATTCGCAGACGTTCATCCTCGGCGATGCCGTCCTCGAGCTCGAGCGGGCCGTGGCGAAATTGTCGGCCGCCAAGCATGCGATCGGGTGCGCCAACGGCACCGATGCCATCCTCCTCGCGATGCGCGCGCTGGACATCGGCCGCGGCGACGAGGTGATCACCACGCCGTTCACTTTCTTCGCGACGGCCGGCACGATCCACAACGTGGGCGCCACGCCCGTATTCGTGGACATCGAGCCCAGGACGTTCAACATCCGCCCCGACGCCGTCGCCGCGGCGCGCACCAGCCGGACAAAGGCCGTGATCCCGGTGGATCTCTTCGGCCAGATGGCGGCGATCGAGCAGGTGGCCGCCGCGGTCCCCGGACTCCCGGTCATCGAAGACGCGGCGCAGTCCATTGGCGCGCGGCGCATGGTGGATGGTGAATCGCGCATGGCGGGCGAGATCCCGACCATCGGCACCTTCAGCTTCTTCCCCTCCAAGAACCTGGGCGGCTTCGGCGACGGTGGCATGATCGTCACCCAGCACGACGCGATCGCCGAGCGGCTCAGGCGGCTGCGCGTCCATGGCGGGGCGAAGCAGTACTTCCACGACGAGGTCGGCTACAACAGCCGCCTCGACGCTCTCCAGGCGGCCGTCCTGTCAGCCAAGCTGCCTCACCTCGCGGGCTGGAGCGCCAAGCGGCGCGAGAACGCGGCGTACTACGACGCGGCCTTTGCCGACCTCGTGAAGACGGGCAGCCTGACGACACCGTACGTCGCGCCGGAGAACGAATCGATCTTCAACCAGTACACCGTACGGATCGCCGGCGGCCGGCGCGACGCACTCCAGGCTTTTCTCAAGGAGCGCGGCATCGGATCGTCGATCTACTACCCACTGCCGCTGCATCTCCAGCCCTGCTTCGCCTACCTGGGCTACAGGGCGGGCCAGTGCCCGGAGAGCGAGCGGGCCGCGAAGGAAGTGCTGTCGTTGCCCATCTACCCTGAACTCACGCGGGCCCAGCTCGACGAAGTCGTGGCGGGCGTGCACACATTCTTTCGGTCATGAGCATGACAGTACGTGACGAGCTGCTTCGCAAGATCGACAAGCGCTCGGCGACCGTGGCGGTGGTCGGTCTGGGCTACGTGGGGCTGCCGCTCGCCGTCGAGTTCGCGAAGGCGGGCTTCAAGGTCGTCGGCTACGACGTGAGCGAGCGTGTGGTGTCGCTGCTCAACGCCGGCAAGTCGCATATCCAGGATGTGCCGAGCGCGGAGGTCGCCGACCTCGTGAAGCGCAAGCTGTTCACCGCGACGACGGATGAGACCCGGCTGGCGGACGCGGACGCGATCTCGATCGCCGTCCCCACGCCGCTGGGCAAGACGCGCGATCCCGATATGAGCTACGTGCAGGCCGCGGCGGACGCCGTCGCGCGGCAGGCGCACGCGGGGCTGCTCGTGGTCCTCGAGAGCACCACCTATCCGGGCACCACTCGCGAGGTGATGCAGCCCGCGTTCGAGCGCAACGGCTTCGTCGTCGGCCAGGATGTGTTTCTCGCGTTCAGCCCCGAGCGCGTGGATCCGGGCAATCCCGTGTACCACACCAAGAACACGCCGAAGGTGGTCGGGGGCATCACCCCGGAGTGCACCGACGTCGCGGTCGCGCTGTACAGCACGTGCATCGACAGCGTCGTCCGCGTCTCCTCGACCGAGGCGGCGGAGCTGGTGAAGCTCCTGGAGAACACCTTCCGGTCGGTCAACATCGGCATGGCGAACGAGATGGCCATCGTGTGCGACCGGCTCGGCGTCGACGTGTGGGAGGTCATCGACGCGGCCGCCACCAAGCCGTTCGGGTTCATGAAGTTCACGCCGGGTCCCGGCATCGGCGGGCACTGCATCCCGCTCGATCCGCACTACCTCGCGTGGAAGATGCGGACGTTGAACTACAAGACGCGCTTCATCGACCTGGCGAGCGAGATCAACAGCGGCATGCCGTCGTTCGTCGTCGCGAAGATCGCCGCCGCGCTGAACGAGGAGCGGAAGCCGGTGAACGGCAGCCGCGCGCTGGTCATCGGCGTGGCGTACAAGCGCGACATCGACGACGTCCGCGAGAGTCCCGCGCTGGACATCATCCGACTGCTCGAGGCGGACGGCGCACAGGTGGTCTTCCACGATCCCTACGTGGCCAAGTTCCGCGAAGACGGCCACGAGAAGCATGGCGTGGCGCTCACCAAACGCGAGCTGTCGGCGGCGGACGTGGTGGTGATCGTGACCGATCACCTGTCGATCGACTATCAGCTCATCGCCGATCATGCGTCGCTGGTCGTCGACAGCCGCAACGCGATGGCACGCACGACGGGCACGAAGGCCCGGGTGGTGTCGCTGTCCAGCGTCGGACCGGCGCGCGCGGTCGCGGCCACCTGAGTCTTCGGCGCCTCGCGGCGCCACCGGCTGGTTCTCATTCGAGTCGAATTATCGTGAACATTACTGTTATCGGCACTGGCTACGTCGGGCTCGTCGTGGGCGCGTGCCTCGCCGAGACGGGAAACGCCGTCACCTGCGCGGACGTCGACGCGACGAAGATCGAGGGCCTGACGCGGAATGTGCTCCCGATCTACGAGCCGGGGCTCGACGAGTACGTCGCGCGGAACAACAAGGACCGGCGGCTGACGTTCACCACCGATATTCCCGCTGCGGTCGCGTCCGCCGATGTGGTCTTCATCGCGGTCGGGACGCCGCCGGACGAGGACGGGTCCGCCGACCTGCGGCACGTGCTCGCGGTCGCGGACCAGGTGGGCCGGCACATGCAGCGTGAGCTCGTGATCGTCACCAAATCCACGGTGCCCGTCGGCACGGCCCAGAAGGTGGCCACCGCGGTAGGCGTGCATGCCAGGTTCGCGTTCCACATGTGCAGTAATCCCGAGTTCCTCAAGGAAGGCGCCGCGATCGACGACTTCATGAAGCCCGATCGGGTGGTGATCGGCGTCGCCAGCGACCGTGCCCGGGATGTCATGGGCGAGCTCTATGCGCCGTTCGTCCGCACGGGCAAGCCGATCATCTTCATGGACATTCCTTCGGCGGAGATGACGAAGTACGCTGCCAATGCCATGCTGGCGACGCGCATCTCCTTCATGAACGAGATGGCGAACCTGTGCGAGCGAGTCGGCGCGAACGTCGATCACGTACGGATGGGTATCGGCTCCGACGGCCGTATCGGGCCGGCGTTTCTCTTTCCGGGGCCCGGCTACGGCGGCTCCTGTTTTCCGAAGGACGTCAAGGCCCTGGTGCGTACCGCCGAAGAGCGCGGCGTGCCGCTGCGCGTGCTCAGCGCGGTCGAAACGGCCAACGATGCGCAGAAGCACCGCCTGTTCGAGAAGCTCGTTACCCTGAGCGGAGGCGTGACGGGGAAGCGCATCGCGCTCTGGGGACTCGCCTTCAAGCCGAACACCGACGACATGCGCGAGGCGCCGTCGCTCGTGCTGATCGAGGAGCTCCTCGCGGCGGGCGCGGAGGTCGTGGCCCACGATCCGGTCGCGATGCCGGAGACCGAACGGCGGATCGGCACGCGCATACGCTACGCCTCGAGCGGCTACGACGCGCTGGATGGTGCGGACGCGCTGGTCGTGGTCACGGAATGGAACGAGTATCGCCATCCCGACTTTCAGCGCATGCGCCGGACGCTCAGGACGCCCGTGGTGGTCGACGGACGCAATCTCTACGACGCCGCCAAGATGCGTGGGCTCGGCTTCGTGTACGATTCCATCGGCCGCGGCACGCCGGCATGAGGGTGCTCATCACTGGCGCGGCCGGGTTTCTCGGCTCGCATCTCTGTGACCGGTTCCTCGCCGATGGACACGAGGTCGTCGGCCTCGATAATTTCGTGACCGGGCACGCGGACAACGTCGCGCACCTCGCCAACCACGATCGCTTCCAGCTCGTCCGGCACGACATCTCCACACGGGTGGAGATTCCCGGACGGCTCGACGGCGTGCTCCACTTCGCGTCGCCGGCCAGCCCGATCGACTACCTCGAGCTGCCGATCGAGACGCTGAAGGTCGGCTCCCTCGGCACGCACAACGCGCTCGGGATCGCGCGCGTCAATCGCGCACGGTTCTTCATGGCGTCCACGTCGGAGGTGTACGGCGACCCGCTCGTGCATCCGCAGACGGAATCGTACTGGGGCAACGTAAACCCCGTGGGGCCGCGCAGTGTCTATGATGAGGCCAAGCGGTTCTCCGAGGCGATCACGATGGCGTATCACCGGCATCACGGGCTCGACACGCGCATCGTCCGGATCTTCAATACCTACGGACCGCGCATGCGCCCCCGCGACGGCCGCGTCGTCTCGAACTTCGTGGTGCAGGCGCTGAGCGGCGAGCCGCTCACGGTCTATGGCGACGGATCGCAGACCCGCAGCTTCTGCTACGTG
>JBJMNM010000684.1:0-3923 GCA_045804305.1 Gemmatimonadaceae bacterium
CGAGCGGCTGCGCTTCCTGGGCATCGTGACCAGCAACCTCGACGAGCTGTACATGGTGCGGATTCCCGAGTTGCGCCGCGCCGCGGCGCGTGCCGCCGAGGAGCCGCTGCCCTCGCCCGACGAGGACGGCCTCACGGCCGAGGAGCGGCTGGCGCGCGTCGAGCGGGAGGTCGCGGCCATTCTGGAGGCCCAGGCGCGATGCGCGGAGATCTGCCTGCGCGACGCCGCACGCGAGGGAGCGCGGATCGTCGCGTGGACCTCCCTCACGGAAGCCGAGCGCGAGACGCTGTCCGCGCGGTGTCGAGACGAGATCTATCCCGCGCTCACTCCGCTGGCCGTCACGCTCAGTCCGGGTCATCCGATCCCGCATCTGCCCCACCTGGGGCTGTTCCTGGCAGTGGTCTTCCGCCGCGAGCGGGACGGGATGCCACACATGGCGGAGATGGAGCTGCCGGACGACACGCCGCGGCTGCTCCCCGTGCCGGGTCGCATCGGCGACGTCATCGCGTTGGAGGAGGTGCTGCGGGCGAACGTGCACCAGCTCTATCCGCATGGTCACGTCGAGAGCGCGCACCTGTTTCGCGTCACGCGCGCCGGTGATCTCGCGCTCGACGAGGAGAGCTCGGACAGCCTCCTCACCGCCGTGGCGCTCGCGACCGAGCAGCGGCCGCACAATCCCGCCGTCCGCGTCGAGGTGGAGCGCTCGATGCCGATCTTCGTGAGCGAGCTGGTGCTCGAGAGCCTGCGGCGCGAGGCGATCGCGAAGGACGAGAAGGCGACGGTCGTGGACGAGGTGCAGGTCGTGGACGGCCTGCTCGACCTGCGCGCTCTCGCCGAGCTTCCCCTCCCGCCGCGACCGGAGCTCGAGTATCCACCCCTGCCCGAGCGGACGTCGCTCGATCCGGCCGTCTCCATGCTGGATGCGATGAGCGACCGCGACCTCCTGCTCCATCATCCATTCGAGACCTTCGATACGACCGTCGTCAGATTCCTGCGGGAGGCGGCCGCAGATCCCGATGTCACGGCGATCAAGATCACACTCTATCGCGTGGGCCGTGACTCGCCGGTCGTCGAGTCGCTGCTCGACGCGGCGCGCGCCGGCAAGCGTGTGGTCGCGCTGGTGGAGTTGAAGGCCCGCTTCGACGAGGAGCACAACGTGAGCTGGGCGCGCGCCCTGGAGAAGGCGGGAGGGAACGTCGTCTACGGGCTGGTCGGCTACAAGGTGCACGCCAAGGTCGCCCTCGTGGTGCGCCGAGTGGACGGGCGGCTCAAGCGCTACGTGCATGTCGGCACTGGCAACTACAACACCCGTTCCGGCCGCCAGTACACGGACCTGAGCCTCTTCTCCGCGCGCGACGCACTCGGCGAGGACGTGGCCGACCTGTTCAACGAGCTGACGGGCTCATCGCGCCCGCCGCAGGGGTTGAGCCGCGGCGCCCTCGTCGCGCCGCACCAGTTGCTCCCGGCTGTGCTGCACCTGATCGAGCGCGAGGTCGTCCGTGCGCGCGCCGGCCGGCCGGCGCAGATCACGGTCAAGGTGAACGGGCTCTCCGACCCCGAAGTCGTACGCGCACTCTACCGAGCCGCGAGCGCCGGCGTGCGTGTCGATCTCGTCGTGCGCGGCATCTGCACGCTGCGGCCCGGCGTGGCGGGCCGGTCGGAGGGCATTCGCGTGGTGTCCGTGGTCGGACGCTTCCTCGAGCACTCGCGCATCTATCGCTTCGCCAACGGCGGCGAGCCGGACTACTTCATTGGCTCCTCCGATCTCCGGCCTCGCAATCTGCGCCGCCGCGTGGAGCTGCTGGTCCCCGTGCACGACGTCGACCACCGCGCCCGGCTCGATCGCATTCTCCAGCTCTACCTCGACGATCCCACCGGCTGGCACCTGACGCCAACGGGCCAGTACGTGCGAAGCGACTCCCGCCGTCCGGGTGCACAGGAGTCGCTGATCGCCGGCGCGGACACATGAGCGTGGCCGAGCGGTTTCAGACCCACACGGTGGAGAACCAGCCGCCGCCGCTCGCGCCGTACGACGCCTACGCCACCGACGTGCCGCTCCGCGAGGCGCTCCAGCGCGAGGGCGGTGCATGGGCGGAGGATGCGGTCGCCGAGTACGGCCCGATCGCCGGCGGCGAGCTGATGGCGCTCGGCGTGCTCGCGAACGAGAACAAGCCGCGGCTGCGTGCCTTCGACCGGTTTGGCCACCGTGTCGACGAGGTGGAGTTCCACCCGGCGTATCACCGCATCATGGAGCTCGGCGTGCGGCATGGCGTGTCGAGCTTCGGCTGGCGCAACGCCGACCGCGCGGGCGCGCACGTGGCGCGGGCGGCTCTGTCCTTCCTGCACAATCAGGCCGATCAAGGCACGAGCTGTCCGCTCACGATGACGTACGCGAGCGTGCCGACGCTCCGGCACCAGCCGGACATCGCGCGCGACTGGCTCACGCGCGTCGTCGAGCCCGTGTACGACCCGCGCAGCGTGCCCGCGTGGGACAAGCACGGCAACACGATCGGCATGGGAATGACGGAGAAGCAGGGCGGGTCGGACGTGCGCAGCAATACCACGCGCGCCACCCCTGTCGCGACCGCCGGACCGGGGCAGCTCTACGAGCTCGTGGGACACAAGTGGTTCTTCTCCGCGCCAATGTGCGACGCCTTTCTCGTGCTCGCGCAGACGGACGCCGGGCTCTCATGCTTCCTGCTTCCGCGCTTCGCGCCGGATGGGTCGCGGAACGCGGTGCGCATTCAGCGGCTCAAGGACAAGCTCGGCGACTGGAGCAACGCGAGCTCGGAGGTGGAGCTGCAGGGCGCGCTCGCCTGGATGGTCGGACCGGAAGGACGCGGCATCGCGACTATTCTCGAGATGGTCGCGCTGACGCGGCAGGACTGCCTGATCGGCTCGGCCAGCATCATGCGCCAGGCGCTCGTGCAGGCGGTGCATCACGCTCGGCACCGTCGTGCGTTCGGCAAGTCGCTGAGCGAGCATCCGCTGATGCTCAACGTGCTCGCGGATCTCGCCCTGGAATCGGAGGCGGCGACTGCGCTGGCGTTGCGAGTGGCCCGCGCCGTGGACGCGAGCCCGCGCGACGCCGCCGAGGCCGCGCTGGCGCGCGTCGTCACCGCCATCGGGAAGTACTGGGTGTGCAAGCGCTGTCCACCCTTCGTCAACGAGGCGCAGGAGTGCCTCGGCGGGGCAGGGTATGTGGAGGAGTCGCCGTTGCCTCGGCTGTATCGACAGGCGCCGCTCAACTCCATCTGGGAGGGAAGCGGCAACATCCAGTGCCTCGACGTGCTGCGCGCGCTCACACGCGAGCCCGAGTCGGGGCAGGCATTCTTCGCCGAGCTGGCGTCGGTACGCGGCGGCCATGCATTGCTCGATGCCGAGATGGCGCGGCTGCGGAAGGTCGTGAGCGATGCGTCGGAGGATCTGGAGTCGCGCTCACGCCATCTGGTGGAGCGCATGGCGCTCGCGCTCCAGGCGGCGACGCTCATCCGCAGCGGCAACGTCGCGATCGCGGACAGCTTTTGCGAGAGCCGGCTGGGATCGAAGCACGGGCTCGCATTCGGCACGCTGCCGGCCGATGCGCCGATCGATGCGCTCGTCGAGCGGACATTTCCGGAGTGACATCGGGCTATTGCGCCGGGCGCAAGGGCCACAGCTTGGAACTGCTCCGACATCGATCGCTGCGCCGGGCGCAAGTGCAACGACTTGGGGACTGCTCCACCATCCAGCGGATCACTCCGAGCGCCGGCACTCCTCCCAATGGCCCGCCAGGCATCGCGACCACGCGGGCATCCATCCTTTACTCTTACGCGCTGGTGGCGGGACGATTCCTTCCGTTGGAGTTGCCGGGCGAGCGACGATGCGTCGCCTGGAGCACTGAGGTCGGCCATGCAGCAAGAACGAGAAGAGGTCGGCCCTCC
>JBJMNM010000685.1:0-4964 GCA_045804305.1 Gemmatimonadaceae bacterium
CGTCCGCGCACCATGAGAAGTGCGACGGTTCTGGCTACCACAAGCGTGTGCGCGCCGACGCCGTGGATCCATCCGCTGCGGTGCTCGCGGCGACCGAGGTGTACGTGGGGATGACGACGGAGCGAGCCGACCGTCCGGCGTTCTCGGCGGAGACCGCCGCGGCCGAGTTGAGTCGGCTGGCGTCCAGCGGCGTGCTCGAGCCGCGCGCGATTCGGGCGGTGCTCGTCGCGGCCGGTCACGGGGAGCCGGCGGCGCCGGCAGTTCGTCGGACGAAGCATCCCGGCGGGCTGTCGCGCCGAGAAGTGGACGTACTGCGCCTCGCGGCGAAGGGACTCACGACGCGCGCGATCGCCGAGCGTCTGTTCATCTCGACCAAGACGGCCGATCACCACATTCAGCACGTGTATGTGAAGATCGGCGTGTCGACGAGGGCGGCCGCGGCGCTGTGGGCGATGCAGAACGCGGTGGTGTCGTAACGTCGCGATGGGACGGCGCGCCCGGACCTCGCGATCACCTCACCTTCGACGCGCCTCCAACCTCGTCGAACCAGTTGAGGACGACTCGAAGCTGTCGCGCCGTGGTCGGATCGGCGTTGACCATGACGAAGCTGCCGTCCGGGCTCGGCGACCAGTTGCGGTCCTGCGAGAAATCGAACGCGCCGCCGAACAACAACTGTGGAGCAGCGAACGGGCGCGAGCGGTCGAGCGGATGGTGCGCCACCGACATGATGCGCGAGCCCGAACGATAGAACAGCTCACCGCCGTCGCGTGACCACGCTGGCTCCGTCCCACCGCGCGACGACACCTGCGCGCTGGCGCCGGCCTGCGGATAGGGGCGAACGTACACCTCGTTCGCTCCCGAGATGGTGGACGCGTACGCCAGCCACTTGCCGTCCGGTGAGAGCGCTGGATGTCGCTCCTCTGCCGGCGACGATACGACGGTCATCACGTCGCTGTCGCCCGTCCCGAACCGCACGACGTCGTCTCGAAGCGAGCGTCGTGCTGGTGCCGTTCGGTATCCGAAGAAGCCGTCCGTCGCCGTCCACTGGGTGATGGCGATGTCGCCCACCCGCTGGTCCGAGCCCGGAGCGAACACGCGGTGCAGCTCAGCGCCCGGTTGCGGCGACATCCAGACGATGTGATTCACCGGCCCGTCGTAGTGATTGAAGGCTATCCGCGTGCCGTCGGGCGACCAGAGCGCGACGATGGAGTGGTGGCCGTCCGTCGTGATCGGCGCCGACTGTCCTGTCGCCGCATCGATGACCCAGATGGACGACGGACGCGGATCCACCGTGACGACCACGGACTTGCCGTCGGGCGATACCCTGGGAAAGCGATAGCCGCGCGGCTCCGCGGCAATCGGCGTCTCCTGCCCGTACCGGTTCACGCGCACGAGCGTGCGCTGGAATCCACCCGGCATGTACACGAGCGTCCCATTGTCCGACACGGCGTAGTACGTGGCCGCGCCTCCAGGACCGCGAAACGCCTCGAATACGGGGACGGACGCTCCCGTCACCACACCGCGCTGCACGTCGAAGCCAACGACACGCACGCGGCCTTCGTTGTCGTCGAACACGAGCTGTTGCGTCGGCAGGTAGCGCGCCTGACGCCCGCGGATCACGACACGAATGTCGCCGGACGCGAGGTCCATCACCGCGACACCGGAATCGGTGGTCACGAGCGCGCGCGCGTCGTCGGGCAGCGGCGCGGGCCACTTGATCGCGCCGAGGGCGTGACGGCGCGCGGGCGATCGCGGCTCCGCGACGATCGCGATCGCGCCCGTCCCATCACTGCGCACGCGATGGAGCGCGCTGTCGCCGAGTGAGTAGAGCAGGTTGCCGTCGGTGCCCCAGGCCGCTCCCGCTTCGGACGACGGCGTGCTCACGATGTCGATCGGCGCACCGCCGCTGCGCGGCACCTTGCGGAGCTTGTCGTCGGCGAAGAACGCGATCCACTCCCCATCCGGCGACAGAAAGGGCGTGCTCGCACCCGTCGTTCCCGCGATCGCGCGCGTGATCGTGTCGGCGAGCGGCCGGAGAAAGAGCTGCGACTTGCCGCTGTCGTCGCCCACGTAGACGAGATATTTCCCGTCGCGAGAGATGGTGAGCGGATACGCCTGGATGAACAGCAGCTGGTCGCGCGCCAGTGGAATCTCCGCGCGGACGACGGTCGCGCCCGACGCGCGAGTCGGGCTGAACGCGCGCGCCACGACCGCGCCGCCGAACGCGGCGACCGCGACGACGAGCACGCCGGCCGCGCCCAGCGATACGGCGCGACGAAGACGAGGTGGCGCGGCCACTGCGGCGCCCGACTCTCCGTCGCGACGCTCCAGCGCTTCGACGAACTCCGCCGCGGTGGCGAAGCGATCGGCGGCGACCTTCTGGAGCGCGCCGTCGATCGCGGCGGCGACATGCGCCGGGACGCTGGGCCGGATATCGCGAATCGGGACGGGAGACGTCGCCATCATCTTCGCGACGATCGTCTGCACCGTGTCGCCGGTGAACGGCGGCTCGCCGGCCAGCATCTCGTAGAGCATCGACCCCAGCGCGAAGATGTCCGTCCGCCCGGTGACGTGCTTCTCGCCCATCGCCTGCTCGGGACTCATGTACTGCGGCGTGCCGACGCTCATCCCGCTTTCGGTGAGTCGCACGTCGCCGCCACTGCCCTCGAGCACGCGGGCGATCCCGAAGTCGGCCACGAGCGCCCGACGCTCGTGCAGCATGACGTTGGCCGGCTTCACGTCGCGATGCACGAAGCCGTGGCGATGCGCATAGTCGAGCGCACCAGCGACGTCGCTCGCGATGCGCACCGCCTCATTGACCGGAAGCTGTCCTTCGCGATCGAGCCGGTCGCGCAGCGACTCGCCGTCGACGAAGGGCATCACGTAGTAGACGATGCCGTCCGCCTCCCCCGAATCGTGCAGCGGGACGATGTGCGGATGGTTCAGCGTGGCGGTCGTTCGGACCTCACGCAGGAACCGCTCGGCGCCCATGCGCTGCGCGACGTCCTCGCGAAGCACCTTGATCGCCACCTGCCGGTCGTGTCGGAGGTCGCGCGCGAGGAACACCGTCGCCATGCCCCCTTCCCCGATCTGGCGCTCGATCGCGTAGCGCTCCGTCAGTGACCGGGCCAACCGTTCGCCGAGAGTGGGCATCGGCAGAGTATGGCAGATGGGCTAGCGCTGCACCATCGCGGCGAACGGTGCCGCCGATGCGAATGATCACCGCCTCTGGTCGCCTTCCGCGTGGTCCGGGCGCGCGGTGCCGCGGGCCCCGGTCAGTGGCGCGGTGGCGGGGCCAGGTCGGCGCCGGGCATCACGCGCGCTCGCAGTGCGGCGAAGCGCGCGTCGCCCCGCAGCGCATCGAGGCGCGGCTCGACGTTCAGATAGGCGAGCCAGGCCGACCGCTCGACGACCGCGCGGTCGAGCCACCGGAAGGCGAGGTCGGCGTCCCCGCGCGCCGCGTGAATGACGCCGATCTCGTAGGCCGACACGTGCCGCTGCGTCGAGAGGTGCTCCAGTTGGCCCAGCACCTCGAGCGCGGCGGCGTTCTCGCCGGCGAGCACGTACGCGTACCCGAGCGCGCCGAGCATCACCGGGCTGCCGTTCGAGCGCGCGAGCGCCTTGCGATGCTCCGAGATCGCGGCGCCGAACATCCCCTTGTGGCCGTAGGCCACACCGAGGAAGAACGGCGGCCACTGATCATGCGGGTCCAGCTCGAGCGTCTTGTGACACTGTTCGATGCACGCGTCGTACTCCCGGGCGAGCCAGTAATGCCACGCGAGGTGAAAGTTCATCACGACGCTGACCGGATCGAGCGCCAGCGCGTGCTCGCTCTCCGTCAACGACTCCGCGGTCCGGCCCCGGGCCATCAGGAGGTGCGAGAACCAGTGGTGCGCCTCGATGTACTGCTCGTTGAGCGCGAGGGCGCGCCGGAAGCCCCGCTCGGCGTCGTCCCACCGCCACAGGAAGTGCGTGCTCGCATAGGCGAGCGCGGTGTGCGCTTCGGCGAGCCCCGGGTCGAGGGCGAGCGCCGCTTCAGCCGCGGCCCGCGCCTTGGGCGCCGCCTCCGCCGCGGGCAGCACCCCGGCCTCCCAGGAGCCGAGCGTGTTGTACGCGTCCGCCACCCCGGCATGCGCCAGCGAGAAGTCGGGATCGCGGGCGATGGCCTGCTGGAAGTAGTCCAGGGCCTTCAGGGTCTCGCGCGGCCGCTTGCCGAAGTGGTGGCGCCCCTTGAGGTACAGCGTGTACGCCTCGACATCGTTGGTCCGGCCGACCACGGGACCCGGGCGCTCGTCGGGGCGAAGGATCCGCGCGACCTCCTGCGCGATCTGGTCCTGCATGGCGAACACGTCCGCCGGGGTGCGGTCATACGTCTGGGCCCACAGCACGAGGCCGTCGGCGATGCTCGTGAGGCGGACCCCGATGCGCAGCCGGGTGGCGGAGCGCCAGACCGTGCCTTCGACCACGGCGTCCACCTGGAGGCGCTGGCCGATGGCGCGCGCGTCGGCCCCCGCGGGCTGCGCGGCGAGGCTGGCGCTGCGCGATGCCACGCGCAGGCCGCGGACCTTCGCCAGCGCGGTGATCAACTCGTCGGTGAGCCCTTCGGTGAAGTAGTCGCTCCCGCCGTCGCGCTGCGGGTCGCGGAACGCCAGGACGGCGACCGCGTCGAGGGCCGGCGCCCCGTCGAGTGGGTCGTGTGCCGCGAGCGTGCCAGCGGGCTCGCGCGGCACGACCGCGCCCTGGGGGGTCAGTGCGGGCGTCGCGGCGGAGACATGGCGAGTCACGCGCTGGTCGTACGCGGTCGCCAGCAACGCCGGCAGTCCGAGGACGAGGAGCACGACGGCCGTTGGGAACACCCAGTCGGGGAGACCGATGACCACTACTGCGGCCTTCGTCAAAAGCGCCGCACCGACCGATGCGACCAGGTAGATCACCAGCATCTTCCGCGTCGCGCTCCGGCCTTC
>JBJMNM010000686.1:0-7753 GCA_045804305.1 Gemmatimonadaceae bacterium
GGTGCTCAACCCGAAGGGCGGCTACGTGCACAACGAGAACGACGCGCCCTACTTCACGAACATGCGGCAGCCGCTGGATCGCGCCACCTTTCCCGCCTACTTCCCCGAGCCGCGGTTGGGTCTGCGCAGTCAGTTGGCGATCGATCTCATCGACACACGCCAGAAGCTGTCGCTCGCCGACGTGCTCGCGCTGAAGCACTCCTACCGCATGCTCCTCGCGGACCGCGTGCGCGACGACCTCGTGGCAGCCGTGCGGGCGTCGCAACCGGCGCCGGAGGCAGCGCGCGCCGTGGATGTCATTGCGCGGTGGGACGGCACGGTCGCGCCGACGAGTCGCGGTGGCGTACTGTTCGAGCTCTGGTGGCGGCGGTACGTGGCCGGAGCGCGGCCGGACACGATGTACGCTGAACCCTGGAGCGACAGCGCGCCGACCCGCACGCCGCGCGGCATCCGCTTTCCCGCGCGGGCCGTGGACGCATTCGTGTGGGCGGTGCGCGAGACGGCGCAGCGGTATGGCAGCGTCGACGTGCCGTGGGGCGACGTGCATCGGGTCCGCATCGGCGCGGTGGATGTGCCGGTCGGCGGCTGCAACGGCGACATTGGCTGCTTTCGCGTGCTCTGGTACAAGGACGATCCCGACGGCAAGCGCGAAGCGGTGGGGGGAGACGGGTGGATTCTCGCCGTGGAGTTCGGTGATCAGCCGCGGGCGTACTCCGTGCTCGCCTACGGTGAGAGTCAGCGCGCCGACTCCCCCTTTCACAGCGACCAGGCCGCGATGTTCGCACGTGGCCAGCTCAAGCCTGTCGCGTGGAGCGAGTCGGACATCGCGCGACAGACGGTGCGATGCTATCGGCCAGGGGTAGGGCGATGACCGACACATCTCTCGCTCGGTGACATCGTGTCGTCTCGTCGTGAGCGCAGCGAAGGACCTGCACGTGCAGGTCCTTCGCTGCGCTCAGGGCTATAAGCTCAGTGCAGGTTCGGGTTGTTCAGCCGCTCGATGTCCGGGAGATTCAGGCAGACGCTGGTGCCGTACGTGCCACCGTTGCGGTATGGCTGGCCCGGAGCAGGCGTGAGCGGGAGCGAGTAGCGAATCATGTCGCCGAGATGGTGACCGTCGAGCCACAGCTCGCGGCGGCGCTGCTCCACCACCTCGGCCTTCAGTGCGTCCGGGGTGAGAAGCCCGACGTACGGACCCTGTCCCGCATAGCCGTTAGCCGTCCCGCGCGCGCGCGCCGCGTTGATGATCGCGACGGTGTTCGTGGGATTCGTGGCGATGTCCGCTTCGGCGATGATGAGCTGCGCCTCACGGTACGTGGCCAGCGGGATGGGTGAGTCCGCGGCGGTGTACTTCAGCTCCTGCCAGATGGAATCGCCGCGAACCACGAGGCCGCGATAGCTCGTGGGCACCCGCGCATCGTTCAGGTTGCGGTAGTAGTTGCCCACCGACGACGCCTGGCCGACCAGGGGATTGCCCGCTTCGGCGAACACCCGGTTGATGCGCCGATCGGTGACACCCGTGGTCACGTCGTAGCTCGTGAACGACGCCGGCACGAGTGCCGCATCGGCGCGGGCACCGGTGAGGTTGTCCTGATCGAGCCGCGCGCGGGCCCGGCCGACGTACGCCGCGTTGAGCAGGTTCGAGGCGGACGCGCCCGCGGCCTGCGCCGCCGCGATGGCGGCCGTGAACTGCGCCTCCGCCGCCGCAGCGGCGTCCTTCCGCGTCAGCTCCGACCCGTAGATCGGATTCTGACTTGCGTCGTACGTCGTGAACGTGGTGGAGCAGAAGCCCTCGCTCAGCAGGAGCATGCTGTACCCTTCCACCAGATCCGTCTGGGCCAGCAGGCGCTGACGGTTCGGAACTTCGGCGTCGGTCCAGCTCTCGAGCGACCGGCGGATGGCGTCGGCCGAGATGCGCGCCGCCTGCAGCGGCGAGTAGGCACCGAGCGCGGTGCACCCGTTCACCGCGTAACGGCGGTCGCTCGGGGTATGGGTGCGTGCGTCGTAGGGAAAGCGATCGGCCGTCTGCGTGGCGTCGTTGAGCTCGTCGCCGATGAGCCCACCGAGCACGGTGTAGGCATTGAACGCGCACTCGAAGTCGCCAACCGCGCCGTTCACCAGCAGCTGCGCATTCGCGGGCACGTACATGCCGTTGGCGGCGACCTGCGTGGGCGACGGGACGGAGAGCGGGTCGCCCTTGCAGGCGGTGAGGAATCCCGCCGCGAGCAGGGCTCCCACCGCCGCGCGTCCCAGCGCGCGCGAGGCGCGGTCAATGGAGGAGTATCGATTCATGGTCGGTCTCAGAGAGTAAGGGACAGCGAGGCCGTCCACTGAGTGAGCTGGGGCAGGGTCGTCTGCTCCCACGAGAAGAAGCCACCGCGGCTGCCGCCGAGGAAGGTCGCCTCGGGCTCGAGGCCCTCGTACTTCGTCCACGTGTGAAGGTTGTGACCGGAGATCGCGATGCTCGCGCGCGAGGCGCGCAGCTGCTGCGCGAAGCGCTCCGGAATGTCGTACGCGAACGTCAGCTCGCGGAGCTTGGTGAAGCTCGCGTCCTGGATCAGCCGATCCACGAGCTGGCGGTTCGACTGATACTCCGCGACGAGCACGGGGTCCGACTGCGCCGGGTAGTAGTTCTCGAAGCACCGGACCGCGACCGTGCAGCGGACGCGCTGGTTGCCGTTCATCTTGCTCCAGCCATTCTGGAAGTCGATCAGCCCGTAGATGCGGAAGTTCCTGAACAGCGTGATCGTGGAGCTGAACGAGCCTTCCGTGGGTGGCGTCGAGCGGCCGAGATAGAGATTGGGGGCATCGTCGGCGGTGCCGGTCTTGCCATCGGCGCCATAGCACGGCATCGTGCCGCCGCTGCCGTTGTCGCACGTCGCCGCGGCCTTGCCGGTGGTCGGGTCATAGACGGCGCTCACCACGCGCTGCTCGAACCACGCGCCCACGGGGAACCCTACCTGATGGCGTCCGTAGGTGCCCGCGGTGACGAAGTTGAGCCCCGGCGTGCCGAGATCGACGACCTTGTTGTTGTTGGTCGCGAGCGTGAAGGTCGCGTCCCAGTTGACCTTGTCGCTCTGGTACGGCGTGGCACGCAGCAGCAGCTCGGTGCCGCTGTTGCGGATCTCGCCAGCATTGAATGGCTGCGTGCCGGACGACACCGCGCCCGCCGGGATGGGCGCCCCGGTGTAGCCGAGCGACGGCGCGAGCTCGCGATCGAGGATCGCGTCCGTGGTGCGCTTGCGGTAGTAGGTGAACTCCATGCCGACACGGTCGTTGAATCCCGAGGCGTCGAAGCCGACCTCCACTTCCTTGCCACGTTCAGGGCGCAGGTTCGGGTTGCCGGCTGCACCGGCGGTGATGGACGGTGCGTTGTTGTAGCCGGGCGACGGCTGGAAGGTGCGGGTGGCGGAGTACGTTGCCGGCGCCTTGCCCGCCTCGCCATACGCGGCGCGGAACCGCAGCTCCGTGAGCGACGGCAGACGATCGCGGATGAACGAGCTCTGGCTCGCCACCCAGCTCACGCTGAACTTCGGATACACCGCGCGGGAGTAGTTCGTGCCGAACGCGCTGCTGTTGTCCGAGCGGACCGCCGCGGTGAGGAAGAGCAGATCACGCCAGCCGATCTGCTCCTGCCCGTACACGCCGAGCGTCGCATTGCCGAAGCCATCCTCCGTGGGCACCGTGCCCGTGCACGGCCCGTTGGTGGCGCTGATGTCGAGCAGCCCCGGCAGCGGGAAGACGCACCCGGCGGCGCGCGTGAAGTGCGTGTTGTCGCGGTAGTACTGCGCGCCGACCGTCGTGGCGGTCGAATAGTCGGAGCGGAAAGTCTTGGACGCCGTGGCGGCGTAGTCGAGCGAGGCGTAGGTCACCTCGCGGTTCTCCACGTCCTTGCTGCCCAGCGCGTCGTCTCCGATCTGCGTGCTGGCGAGCAGCGAGTCGATCCGCGGCGTGTAGTACACGTTCTGCTCGCCGGTGCGGTCGACCCCGGCGGTAAGGCGGTGCGTGAACCAGCTGGCCGGCGTGTGATCGAATCGCACGCTCGACGACAGCCGGTTCATCTCCTGCCAGAAGTTGTACGTCTCGTCGTATGCCTCCGGGATGGAGCTGTAGAGGCAGTGCGTCCACTTGTTCGTGCAGTTGGAGGGCGTCGTCGCGGTCAGCGTCCATACGCGGCCGCCGCAGCCGGCTTCGCAGCTCAGGTACGTCGGGCCTGCCACGGCGCCGGCGTTGATCGCGATGCGGAAGTTCTGGCTCGGCGCGACCCCGAGATTCACTCGGCCGCTCGCCTTGCGCTGGTAGTTGTTCGGCTCCGCGCCGGCGTCATCGAGATAGTTGCCGCTGGCAAAGTACGAGAACACGTCGGAGCCGCCGTTCACCGACAGCTCCGTCTGCTGCTTGCGGCCGTTGCGGAAGACGTCGCGATTGAAGCCGTAGACTCCGAGCGTATCGCGGATCTGCGCCATGGAGATCGACAGCGTATCCAACACGCCGGGGCTGCCCGCGCGCGGCACGGTTCCGTAGTTCGTCCAGAAGCGGTTCTCCCAGTTCTGGAAGTAGTTGATGCCGTGCCGAGTGACGAAGTTCCACTTCGGCACGCCGCCGGTGCCGCGCTTGGTGATGACCTGGATGACGCCGTTCGACGCCTCGGTGCCGTACAGCGCCGCCGCGGCGGGTCCCTTCAGGATCTCGATCGACTCAATGTCATCCGGGTTGAGATCATTGATGCGCGAGATCGACGACGAGCCGAAGTCCTGGTTCTGCGGACCGCTCGACGGGTTGTTGTTCACCCGGATGCCGTCCACGTACAGGAGGGGCTCATTGGAGAGCGCGAAGCTCGCGTTGCCACGCACGCGGATGCGGCCGCCGGAGCCCACCGCGCCGGTGGCCGGTTGCACCACGACGCCGGGCGCGCGCCCGTTCAGCAGTCCCTGCATGGAGTTGATGGGAGCGATCTCGGTCGCGGCGGCGGCGTCCACCGTGGCGACGGAGTTGCCGATCGCCTTCTTCTCCGCCCGGCCGCCAGACGCGCTCACGACGACCGCTTCGAGGCTCTGCGGGCTGGAGACGAGGACGATGCGCGCGTGCGTCTCGCCGTTCCGCACCGTGGTGCGCCCCGCGCGATAGCCGATGCGGCGCGCCTCGAGCGTGACGTTGGGGCCGGTGAGGCCGGAGATGCGGAAGCGTCCCTGCGCATCCGCGCTGGCGCGCTGCGTCCCGCCGACGACAGTGACGATCGCGCCGGAGAGCGGCTCGTCCGATCCGGTTGCGGTAACGGTACCGGCGACCGTGCCTTCCTGTGCCCGGAGCGTGGCCGGTGCAGCCGCGGCCAGGACGGCGACGGCCGCGAGAGAATACCACCGTGACATGCGTATGCCCTGTGGGAGTGGGAGAGTGGAGCGGCGCGCCGGGGTGTGCGCCCTCACGGGTGGGGATGCCAATCTTCGATTCCGTGAAGGGACCTCGCAATGGGGAGGCGAGGTCACCTTCACCCCACGGCGACAGCGATGCGGGAACGGATTGTGCCCCGCCGGCAGCAGCGGAGGTACGCATGGCTGAGCCGTCCCGAGTGGAGCGCGGCGCACACGAGAAAGCCGAGTACGAGAGCGAGCAGAAGCAGATCGAGGAAGCCAGGTCCCTCGACGCGAAGACGACCCTCGAAGTCGTGCGGCAGGAAGGGGAGCGGGAGCTCGAACGCTCTACCAGCGCCCTCTTCTGGTCCGGCCTGGCGGCCGGACTCTCGATGGGCTTCTCCTTCCTGGCGGAAGGACTGCTGCGCTCACATCTGCCGGATGCCGAGTGGCGCCCGCTCGTCGCCAAACTGGGCTATAGCGTCGGGTTCGTCATCGTGATCATCGGCAGTCAGCAGCTGTACACCGAAAACACCCTCACGCCGATCGTCCCGCTCCTGTCCCAGCGGACGTGGAGGTGCCTGCGCAACGTGCTGCGGCTCTGGGGTGCGGTCCTCCTTGCCAACTTCATCGGCGCCCTGCTGTTCGCGCTGGCGCTCGGTCTCCTGGAAGTGGCGGAGCCGAACGTGCAGCGCGTGCTGTCGACGCTCGCACAGGAAGCCATGCACGCCGACTTCTGGACCACCGCGCTGCATGCCGTATACGCCGGATGGCTCATCGCGCTGATGGTCTGGATGCTGCCGGGCGCGGAGTCGGGAAAGCTCACCGTGATCGTGATCATGACCTATCTCGTGGGACTCGGCGGATTCGCGCACGTGATCGCCGGCGCCAGCGAAGTGTTCTACGCGGGCATACGGGGCGAGGCGTCATGGGGACAGGTCATCGGCGGATACCTCCTCCCCACGCTCGTCGGCAATACGGTGGGAGGCATCACGATGGTGGCGGCGCTCAATCACGCCCAGGCGACCAGCGGCGAGCGCTGATCGAGCCGGCGCCGAAAACGGGAGAGCGATGACGGCCGGACCATGATATAGTTGTGTCGGTTCTCTCCCACCTGCCATGTCGCGATCTCACATGCTGCCGCCGCCGGTCCCCGATCAGGGCGACATCGCCCCCGTGTTCAACACGCTTCGGCGTCTCGTGCATTCCATGCATGCCGCGTCACGGGAAACCGAGCGTCGGCTGGGCGTCACGGGGGCGCAGCTCTTCGTGCTCACCCAACTGCGCAGCACGCCGTCGCTCTCCATCAACGCGCTCGCGGAGCGGACGATGACGCATCAGAGCACGGTGTCCGTGGTGGTGCGACGACTGGTCCGCCGGAAGCTCGTCAAGAAGGTGCGCGCAGCCGACGACGCTCGTCGCGTGGAGCTCACGCTCACGCCAGCCGGCGCGACCCTGCTTCGCAAGGCGCCCGAGGTGATGCAGGTTCGGCTCGCGCGCGCGATCGAGTCCATCGAGCCGGAAGACCGCCGCGCGCTCGAGCGCGGGCTCCGCCACCTCGTGAACGAGCTGGGCACCCGCGACACGTCGACGCCGATGTTCTTCGAGTCCCTGAGCTGAACGATCCGCTGGTCGCTACGGGGTCGCGCGCGCGGCCGGCCCCGCGTTTCCTACCCGGTCCACGGCCGTCACGCGCACGTCGAGCGGCGCCGCGGTGCCGGCGGCCGACAAGAGCGCCACCCGCTGCGACGCCGGCAGGATCTGCGTCTTCCAGCCCTCGGCCGATCGTGTCTGCACCACCCACAGCCACGGCGCCGACACACCCGGGCCGGCGATACCAGCATCCAGGTCCAGCACGCGCGCGGCCGACGTGGCATCGATGCGCACAGCCAGCCGCGGAGCAGCCGGCGCACGGTGATCGAGCCACGGCGAGGCCGGTACCAGCGCAGGCTGTCCGTACACCTCCCGGACCAGCCGCTCGTTCAGGCTGTCCGGGTCCTTCATGAACACCGTCATGTTGAAGTGCACGTTCCCGGTCGCGCCGGGCTGCGCGCGCGTCAAGCGGATCTGCTGCAGGACTTCATCGGTGCGCCAGGCCGACGCATTGGTGAAGCCCACCTTGCCGGTGTAGTTGCCCGGCCAGAGGTTGCGCCCCTTCGTGTTCTGTTCCGCCCACCACCGGAGCAGCACGGGATAGCTCTGCTCCGGGCGATCGATCGCCCAGTAGAGCTGCGGTGTGAAGTAGTCCACCCATCCTTCGTTCAGCCACTTGCGAGCGTCAGCGTAGAGCTTGGCGTATTGATCGAAGCCGCGCACCGACGCGGGATAGCCCGGACGCCAGATGCCGAACGGGCTCACGCCGTATCGCACCCAGGGCTTGATGGCATGGATGCTGTCGCCCA
>JBJMNM010000687.1:0-5920 GCA_045804305.1 Gemmatimonadaceae bacterium
AGCGACGCCAGCGGGTTCTGTACGGCCACGACCTTGTATCCGTCCTGCTGGAGGAGCGGGATCACGTCCAGCCACCCCGACGCGTCGGCGAACGCGCCGTGCACGAGCACGATCGTGGGCCTGGTGCTCGGTGTGGATCCTTGTGCGTCGGCCGCGACGGCGCCGGCGAGCGTTGCCAGCGTGATCGCTACTGCTCGGACGATGTTCATGATCGGATGTCCTCGAGGAAGGGGGCGTCGCCGTGGTGACACATCTCAATACGCCGGCGCGGCGGAACGTGAAAGCGGCTCGAGCGACACACACCTTGTGAAGCATGCGGCAGCCGTCGCGGCGACGCCATTGGACCAACGTATCATCGAGGCATCGGTACGCTTCCGCGACGGGTGAGATAGTCGATCGTCCGGCCGGTGCTTGCGACGGCCATGCGGTGATCGGTAAGATCGCCCATGCAAAATCAAGGGATCGGTGCGCTCGCCCGTGCGCTCGGTGTGGCACTGTCGGTGGTCGTCGGCGCGTGCGCCGACAAGGATCCGTCCACGACGGACTACGGGGCGATCCTCCATTTCGACACGGCGCGTGTACGACTGTCGACGAGGATGGACACGCTGCATCTCCTGCTCGAGCTTGCGGCGAGCGGGGAGCAACACACGCTCGGACTGATGGAGCGGCGCGCGCTGCCGGACAGCGCGGGCATGCTCTTCCTCTATTCCGCGACGCAGCCGGCGACGGACGCCTACTGGATGTACCGCACGCGAATCCCGCTCGACATCGCATTCATCGATTCAGCCGGTACGATTCGCACGATCAATCGCATGGAGCCATGCGAGGCGGTATTGGCCGAGGGCTGCCCAAGCTATCCGGCCGGCGCGCCCTTCCGCGCGGCGCTCGAGGTCAACGCCGGATACTTCAACCGGCATGGTGTGAAGGCCGGCGACCGTGTGTTGTTGGCAGATACGACCGTGAAGTGGAGCGGCCCACCTCCCAAGCAGCGGTAGTTCATCCGCGAGGATCCGCGGCCGTTTCTGCGAAGATCCGCGATGGTGTCGTTCAACTGCCTTATCGTGGATCCCCCAAGCCCAGCAGCGTCCCGCGGGCCCCCGAGTATTTCTCCCATTGTCGTTTCGCGGGACTCTCTTGCGGCCACCACAGGGAGTCGGCACTATCGCGGGCCCGGACGAACGACAACAACAAGCAGGCACGAACGGAATCACAAGTGCTCTGGTCCATGCACATACGCGAAGGCGGTCTGGACGACCCGCGCGTGATCGCGCTGCTGCACACTCATCTGCTCCGCGCCCGCGCGGAGACGGCGCCGGGCAGTGCGCATGCGCTCGACCTGTCGGGATTGCGCGCCCCGGACGTCACCTTCTGGTCCGCATGGACCGACGACGAGGAGAATGGCGAGCGGGCGGTGGTGTGCGTCGGCGCGCTGAAGCGGTTGTCGGACACTCACGGCGAGGTGAAGTCGATGCACACGGCGGAAGCGGCGCGCGGTCGAGGGATCGCGACCGCGATGCTGCGCCACATCATCGCGCAGGCAGCATCGCGCGGCATGATGCGCCTGAGCCTCGAGACGGGCTCGTGGCCCTACTTCGCGCCCGCCCGCGCCCTCTACGCGCGTCACGGGTTCGTCGAGTGTGCTCCCTTCGGGGAGTACGGAGAGGACGCGAACAGTGTGTTCATGACGCGCGTTCTATCCGGCGACGGCGCGATCGAGTGAGCCAATCGCAACGGCTCGGCTCATGGTCTGATTGAAGGCAACAGCTGGAACGCAGAGGACGCAGAGGATCGCAGAGGACGGCCGCTCGGGCCAGCTCCGCAACCCAAAGGCATGTGCTTTTGAGGTCGGCGGGATGCGACTCTGCGCCGAGCGTTTGGTTCCGCGAGGATCCGCGGCTGTTCCGATCCGCGGAGATCCGCGATAGTGCCGTTGAACTGCTTTATCGCGGATCCACGCGGAAACGTCCGCGGATCCTCGCGGAAACGGCAGGCTCCGAGACCAAGCCAGTGTCCGCTCACCCCAGCCGGCCCCGCGACTCCAACATGCCTTCTTTTTTCGGGTCGCGGGGTTGGTCTCGTGCGCCGTGGCTGGCTCGAGGCCGTATCCGCGTTGTTTCCGGAGATCCGTGCTGATCCGAAATTCCCTTCGTCGGTGGGGCCGGCCCAAGCAGCTGTCGCCAGCTACTCCTGCGGCGCGTATCCGTGCGTGGCGAGGCGCTGGCCGGACATCTGGTAGGCGGCCGGCGGCATGTCGTCGACACCAGTTGCGTCGATCCAGGTGTTGTAGAACTGGAAGAGCGCGCACACCGTGATCGCGTCGTAGAGCGCCTCGTCGGACCAGCCGGCGCGGCGCGCTTCGTCCACGTCGGCCTGGCCGATTGCGGTCGAGTCGTGCACGATCTTCCGCACGAACGAGTACAGCGCCCGGTCCTTCTCCGGAATCGGCGCGCTGTCGAGGTTCGTCAGGACCGCCTGGACCAGCTCACGATCTCCCAGCAGCTCCGCCGCGACCGCGGCGTGGGAGCCAATTCAGAAGAGGCACTGGTTGAGCTTGGATGTCAGGGCGGCGATCAGCTCGCGCTGCCCAGGCAGCAGGGGCGATGGGCCGCGCATGACGCCCTGGGTGAAGCGGGCCAGATGATCGGTGCGCTCCGGCTTGAACGCGAACAGATGCTGGATCTGCGGGATCGGCATCCCGGCGGCGCGCATCCGCGCCATCGCCTCGCCGCGTGCGCCGGTGGCCTCGTGCGCTTCGACGTCGTGAAGGTACATCGGCTTCATCACCAAGGTCCCCACATCAGAGTCCGTTCGTCGTCGAGGCGATATTCGGCCATACGCGCGGCTGCCCGCAGCACCTCGAGGTCGGAGAGGTGCGGCGAGAACTTTCGGATCTTCGGAATCAGCTCACGCACCAGCATATCGAACTGCTCGGCCCGTGGTTGGGCGAGCGGGTAGTCTTCTTCGGTCACGTCCATCTCCCGGCGTCGGGCGGTGCGACGAAAGCTAGCGTACTGCGCAGTACTTCTGCGCGTGGAAAGTTGACGCATGGAACGTCTATGTGTCGTGCGCCGGATCACAGGAACACGTCACGGTGGTGTGCGAAAGATCACACGGTATCCGTGATCCTCGGCAGTACGCGTGCCGCTCAGATCTCCCAGTTCGACAGCACGATCCCCCGCACCGGCCTCTGCTCGGCGTGTCCGGCGAGCGCCATCCGCAGATCCGTCCAGCGCACCCGCGCACCCATCCCCACGAGGTGCCGGAACAGCCCGTCGTAGTCCCCCTGCACGCGGAACGCCACGCGCCGCGTGCCGCTCCGCCGCGCGAAGTCGCGCAGCGCCTGCACCATCGGATCGACGAGCGATTCGTCCGCGAGCACGAGCTTGAGCACGCGAAGCTCCTCGCGCACGCGTCCCTCCACGAGAGGCGCCGTATGGCACAGCGCGAAGCCGACCAGCACCCCGTTCTGCCGCAGCAGCACCGTGTCGCCGAGCGAGAGTGAATCCGTGAGCTCCAGCTCTCGCGTGAAGTCGTACCCGGGCAGCAGCCGGTCCACGAGGGTGCGCGCGGCGAGCAGGGTGTCGTCCCGGTCACGCGCCGGCAGTCGGCCGAGCAGCTCCGGGCCGCGGTCTGCCGCGGCCGCGTCCAGTGTGAGGGTGATCGTCAATCGCCCGGGAGCGAAGCCGAGGCCGGCGTAGAAGCCGATGTTGTCCATCGTGCGCGGCATCGTCTCGAGACCGATCACGCGGGCTCCCTCGGCCGTCAGCCACGAGATGCCGCGCTCCACGATCTCCTTCCCCGTGCCGCCGCCCTGATATTCGGTGCGCACGGCGAGCGGTCCCATCCACCCTTCCACGCCGGAGCGGTGCACCATGTTGAAGCACGCGATGTCGCCACGGTTGTCGCGCCAGACCATGGCGCCGGCACCAGCGTCCTCGATGGCGTAGCGCCACACCTGAGGATTCAGGTTGGGCACGCGCACTCCTACCATCCCGTCGCGGCGATACCGCTCCGTGAACGCGTCGCTGAACACCACGTTCAACGCGCCGATCTCGTCGAGGCGAGCGGTGAAGGGGCCGTCGATGGGTGGGAGCGACCGCCAGCTGCGCGCGATCGCCATCAGCCGGTGGCCCCCACCTCGGCCAGCAGCTCACCCTCGATCGCGCCGGGATCCACCTGCGACACCACGGACGTACCCGATTCCTCGTCGTAGCGGACGTTGATCACTCGATCGAGGCCCTCCCGAACGGCCTCGATGTGCGTGATGAGGATGACCTGCTCGAACCTGTCTTGTAGCCCTCTCAGAAGTTCCACGACGTTCTGTCGCCGCAGCTCGTCGAGCGACCCGAACACCTCGTCGAGGATCAGCAGCGAAAAACTCTGACCCGCGCGTTCGGCGATCATCTGCGAGATCGCGAGGCGCAGGCAGAGATTGGCGATGTCCTGTTCGCCGCCCGAGATCACCGGCTTGGGAACGCCGTCCTCGAGAACGGTGAGGTTGTAGCTGTCGTCGAGCTCGAGCTCCTCGTAGCGAGCGTCGGTGAGCTCCGTGAGGAAGGCGCTGGCCAGCTCGCTCATCTCCGGGCGCAACTGCACGTTCAGGTCGGTGCGCAGATCCGTGTACGCGCGATCGAGCTCGTCGTGCAGGCGCTTCTGACGGTCGAGCGCGTCGAGCTTGCCCTTGGCGACCGCCAGCTCGGCGCGCGCCTGCTCGGCGCGCGCGAGGGCGGCGTTCGCACCTGCCGCCTCGCCCGCCGCCGCGACGGCGTCCAGCTCCGCGGTGCGCAGCTCGGCGGCGGCCGTGTCATGCATGGTGCGCAGGTCGGCGTAGCGCTGCTCCGAGAACGCGAGCACGTCCCGCCGCGCCGTCAGCACCGCCACCCGCCCCTGGGCGGCCGCCACGCCCGCCGCGGCGCGATCGCGCTCCGCCTCGAGCGCGCCGCGCCGCTCGAGCTGCGTCATGAGTCGCGTGGCGCGCGCGTCCAACGGACGCAGGCGCTCCAGCTCGCGCCGCGCCGCAGCGTGACGCTCGGCGTCGTACACGCCGGCGATCGCCTCCCGGTCCCGGCGCACCTGCTCGAACCGCTGCTCCTTGTTCTGGAGCTCGCGCGTGAGCTGGGAGAGCTCCTGCACGGCGAGCTGCACCTTGGCGAGACGGCGCTCCAGCTTGCTCACGTCGTCGAACGTGGCGCGGCGGCGCTCGTCGAGCTCGCGCACCTCGGTGGGCATCTCCTCGAGCTGCTCGATGCGCGACGTGAAGTACTTGCCGTCGGAGACGTAGTTGTCGAGCAGCTCGTCGAAGTGATCGAGCACGGAGCGGTAGTGATCGTGCAACGGGCGCTCGCAGGTCGGGCAGGTGCCATCTTCGCCCGCCGCCACCAGACGCTCGCGCTGCTCCTTCACCTCGGCGTACTGCTGCCGGAGCGTGGTGCGCTTCGTCTCAGCCTCCTGCCGGTCGCGCACCCACTCCGTGCGCTTCGCCTCCAGCTCGCCCCCGACGAGCTCCAGCATCGCGCGACGATGCTCCAGCTCGAGGGTCGCTTCCTCCTCCAGGCTCGGCGCGGTCTCGATCTTCGCGCGACGCTCGCGCAGACGGCGCAGCTCTTCCTCCAGCGCGCGCTCCTGCTTCAGCAGCTCCTGCCGACGTCCTTCCTCGCGCGCCAGCTGGTCCAGCTTATGTAGCTCTTCGCTGAGCGGTCCGAGTGGCACGAGCTCCTCGGCCAGCCGCTTCAGCTCCGCGTCGGCGCTCGCCACCTCCGCGAGCTCGCGGCCGACGCGCTCCGCGTCGCGAGCGTATGCCGCTGCTTCGCTCTCCGCCACGCGCAGCTCCGCGAGCGCCTCCTGCAGTTGCTCGCGCTCGCGCTGTGCGGCTGCCCAGCGCGGCGCCACGTCGGCGAGGCGGGCGTGCGCCGCATCCCGC
>JBJMNM010000688.1:0-2586 GCA_045804305.1 Gemmatimonadaceae bacterium
CTTCCATCCGGCCTGACCCATGTCCGCCTCGCGCGCGGCACCGGGGCGCTGCGTGCGCTGCTCATCACGGCGCCACCGGGCACCGCGCTCCGCCCACTTTTCATGAGCATCGCCGCGGCGCTGGCAGCCCGTACCACCCACGTGCTCTGGACGCTCATCGGCTCGGATACGGCCGGCGCCGAGGTAGGTATCGGCTGTTGGACCGCGGAGCGACGTCCGCCTCGCGTTGGTGCGTTGCTCGCGCGTCCCGGCCACATCGTCGCCAGCGACGCCGAAGCGCTGTGTGCGCTCGAGGCAGCCAGCGTCGGCGAGGATCTGCTCGTGCACACGCGCTGGTGCGAGCTGCTTGGACGCGATGCGCTGTCTCGGCGCTTCTATCGCACGCTCGAGCAACGCGTCGACGCGCTGGCCCGGTCGCTCCCACGCGTCCCCGAGCGGGACGGCGCGGAGCTGGCACTGCTGGCCGCATCGCGCCTGCTCTTCCTCTCCTTCCTCCAGGCGAAGGGGTGGCTCGACGCTGACCGCGCCTTTCTCGCCAACCGCTTCGACGAATGCATGGCGCGTCGGGGCGGCTTTCATCAGCGCGTCATGCTGCCGCTGTTCTTCGGCACGCTCAACACGCCGCAGCGCAAGCGCGCGGCCACCGCTCGGCGCTTCGGCAGCATTCCCTTCCTGAACGGCGGTCTGTTCAGCAAGACGGCGCTGGAGCGGCGACACTCCGCAGCGCGCTTCTCCGACGCGGCGGTCGGCGACCTCTTCTCGCAACTGCTCAGCGCCTATCGCTTCACCGCGCGCGAGGATCAGGAGTGGTGGTCCGAGGTCGCGATCGATCCGGAGATGCTCGGCCACGCCTTCGAGTCGCTCATGGCCTCCCGGGAGCGGCGCGCGAGCGGCGCGTTCTACACACCGCAAGCGCTGGTGGTGCACGTCGCCGACAACGCGCTTCTCGTCGCGCTCGCCGGTACGCCACTCGACGAGGCCACACTGCACGACGCGCTTCGTGGGAAGCCGCTCGGCGACGAGCAGGCCTGCATCCTTCGTGGTCGACTCCGCGATCTCACCGTGCTCGATCCGGCGTGCGGCTCCGGCGCCTTCCTCGTGCACGTGCTCGATCGTCTGACGCACCTGCACCGCGCCGCAGGCGATCGGCGCTCCACGGCCGCGATCCGCCGCGACGTTCTGGCTCATTGCATCTACGGGGTCGACATCAACCCGACGGCCGTGTGGCTCTGCGAGCTGCGCCTCTGGCTTTCGGTGGTGATCGAGAGCGACGAGACGCGGATGTCGGCTGTGCCGCCGCTGCCGAACCTCGACTGCAACGTGCGCATTGGCGATACACTTGCCGGCGACGGCTTTGCCGACCCGCCCTCGCTGGTTGGACCGTCCGCGGTGCTCGCGCGCTTGCGCGAGCGATATGTGCGCGCCACCGGAGCACGAAAGGCACCTTTGCGTCGTGCCCTTGCTCGGGAGGAGATGCGCCGTGCCATCGCGGCGATCGATCGCGAGCTCGTTGCGCTCACCGCAGCTCGGCACGAGCGCCTGGTTGTCCGCCGGAGCCCGGACCTGTTCGGCGAGCGGCACCGCGAGACGACCGATGCGCGGACCGAGCGGCTTGCCCTTCGCCAACGCTGCTTGAATCTGCGCCGCGAGCGTGGTCGCATCGCCGGCGGCGGTGCTCTGCCGTTCTCCTTTCCGTCGCACTTCGGGCATGTGCATGCGCGCGGCGGCTTTCAGCTGATCGTGGGCAATCCGCCGTGGGTACGGCTGCACAACATTCCCGTCGAGGCACGCGCTACCCTGCGCGCCCGCTTCACGGTCTATCGCGACGCAGCGTGGATTGCCGGTGCCGGCTCGACCGCCTCGCACGGCTTCTCGGCGCAGGTCGATCTCGCTGCCCTGTTCCTCGAGCGCAGCCTCGCCCTCGTCGCTCCCGCTCACCTCGCCGCGGGCGGCGGAGCCGTTGCGCTCCTTCTTCCCGCCAAACTGTGGCGCTCGCTCTCCGGTGGCGGCGCGAGACGGCTTGTCGGACGTCACTCGAACATCAGACACCTCATGGACTGGACCGACGCCGAGAGTGCCTTCGACGCGGCCGTGTATCCCTCCGTGATCATCGCGTCGCGCCGCGGGCCGGCGGGCGACGAGGCAATCCTTGGCGTGCGACGCCGCACGCTCGAGGTCGAGTGGCGCGCGCCGCCGACCGCCATTCGCCTCGACCGGGACGACGACGCGAGTCCCTGGTTGCTCATGCCACCCGACGTCCGTCAGGCATTCGATCGGCTTCGCTCGCGCGGTCATCCGCTCGGTGAGAGTCCCCTCGGTCGCCCGACCCTCGGCGTCAAGTGCGGCTGCAACGACGCCTTCGTGGTGGAGGCCGTCGGCGGGGATCGGGATCAGACCATCGTCAGGCATCAGGGGCGCGAAGCATCGCTGGAGCGCTCGCTCGTGCGACCACTGCTGCGCGGCGAAGCGGTCGCTGCGTGGCACGTGCCGCCTTCGCGTCGCGGCATTCTCTGGACTCACGGGCCGGACGGGCCGCCAATTCGCGCATTGCCCGAGGGCGCCGCGCGCTGGCTGGCGCCGTGGCGC
>JBJMNM010000689.1:0-4051 GCA_045804305.1 Gemmatimonadaceae bacterium
CGACGGTGCCATTCGCCATGGTGACCTGGCGGAGCTCCATGCCGAAGGACCCGTGCGCGAAGGCCGGCGATACCACACCCATGCCCTGCTGCCGCTCCGTGGGCGCGAGATCGCCCGTCGCCACATGCTGCTCCTCGATCAGCGTGACGCCCACCCCATGCCAGCGCGGCAACGTGACGATGATCTCGGGCCGGTATTCGTGCAGCGCATCCTGGGCCGCCAGAGCGGGTGCCACGAGTGTGAGCGCCGACAACAGAACCAGTGCAACGATGGGAGGGCGGCTTGACTGCATCTCGATTGGGGCGGTGGACGAGCGGCGACGGTTGGAGCAATCTAGCGACGCGTCGCCGCGTGGCTAAGTTGCCGCTCCCTCTCAAACACTGACATGCTCGGTCGTTCCGCCTTCTCGATTCTCGCCATCGCCGCGCTCGCGTCCATGCTGTCCTGCGCGCAGGCACCCGCCCGCACCGGCCTTCCCGGCTACGACCTCGTCATCACCGGCGGGCGGATCGTGGACGGCACGGGCAACCCATGGGTGTACGGCGACGTGGCCGTCACGGGGGACAGGATCGCGCGCGTCGCGCCGCGCGGCGCGCTCGCCGAGGCGCCGACGCGCCGCCGCATCGATGCAACGGGGCTCGTGGTCGCTCCCGGTTTCATCGACGTCCAGGCCCAGTCGTACGACGCCCACCTCACCGGCGACGGCCGCGTCATCAGCAAGATCTCGCAGGGCGTCACCACCGAGATCCTCGGCGAAGGCGGAACGCCGGCCCCCGCCAACGCGGCCATGATCGCGTCGCTCTCGCCGAGCGACACGGCCAACGCGCGCCTGATGCGCGGCTTCACGGGCGAGCACGGCTTCGGCGCCTGGCTCGCCGCCATGGAGCGTCACGGCAGCAGCGTGAACGTCGGCTCGTTTCTCGGCGCCGAAGTGCCCCGCGTCTTCGCCAAGGGCTTCGCCGAGGGGCGGGCGACGCCGGCGGAGCTGGACACCATGCGCCGAGTGGTGCGCGACGCCATGCGCGATGGCGCGTTCGGGCTGGGGAGTGCGCTCATCTATCCACCGGGCAGCTACGCCGGCACCGACGAGCTGGTGGCGCAGGCGGAGGCCATGGCACCGTATCACGGGCTGTACATCACGCACATTCGCTCCGAGGACGACCAGCTCTTCGAGGCGATGGACGAGGCCCTCGCGATCGGCCGCCGCGGCGGCGTGCCGGTGGAGATCTATCATCTCAAGGCCGCCGGGACGCACAACTGGAGCAAGGCGCGGGCGATGGTCGCCAAGATCGATTCGGCGCGTGCGGCGGGGCAGGACGTGGGCGCCACGATGTATCCGTATCCGGCGTCGGCCAACTCGCTCGGTGCCTGCATTCCGCAATGGGCGAGCGCCGACGGCAAGCTGCTGGCGAATCTTCGCGACGCGACGATCCGCGCGCGCATCGTGCGAGAGATGGCGGACACGGGGCGCGGCGCACAGCCGCTCTGTCAGATCGATGGCCCGGACGTGATCATGGTCGTCGGCCTCACCAGGCCGGAGCTCGCGAAGTACGAGGGCTGGCGCCTCGACAGGATCGCCGCCGACCGCGGACGGCCTTGGGCCGAGACGATCGCCGACCTGGTGCTCGCCGAGGAGGGGCGCGTCGGCAAGATCACCTTCAGCATGAACGACGCGAACGTCGCCATGCAGCTCCGGCGGCCGTGGGTGATCATCGGCAGCGACGCCGAGGCACACGATCCGGCCGTGGCGCGCGGGCTCGCGCATCCGCGCGCGTACGGCACATTCGCACGGATCCTCGGCAAATATGTGCGACAGGACAGCGTGCTGACGCTCGAGGATGCGGTGCGCCGGATGACCTCGGCCGTCGCGACCCGACTCGGCATCGCCGATCGGGGGCTCGTGCAGACCGGCATGTTCGCCGACCTCGTCCTCTTCGACCCCGCGACCATCATCGATCGCGCCACGTACGAGCGCCCGCATCAGTTGTCGGTGGGCGTTCGCCTCGTGCTCGTGAATGGCGTGGAGGTCTGGCGTGACGGCGCGGCGACCGATGCGCTGCCGGGCCGTGCCTTGCGAGGAGCCGGCTGGGTGCACTAAAGCAGTACGAGCGCGCGCGACATCGTGGCATTGACCCTGCCTATCGAGTGAGCATGACGCATCTCACTCGAATGACTCAGCCACAGATCGGAAAGGGTCGCGCTCGCCTCGTCACGCGCGCCCTCGCAACCATGACCGTCGCGCTCGTCGTGAGCGCATCCAGCGTGGGCGCCCAGCGCCGCGGTACGGAACCGAAGGATCTGCGCGGCTCCAAGGCGAGCGTGGAGAAGATGTACGACTTCGCCGTGCGACACCGCTATCCGTTCTACCTCACGCCGACCAACCTCGATACGGCGATCGCGCATGGGAAGCTGGTCGCCCTCACCGGGGACTCGACGTACGAGCTGACCCGTGGCGTGGGCTTCTCGTACGCCACGCGTGAAGCCAGGCAGTTCGTGACGTTGTTCGCGCCGCAGTACCTCGCGGCGTGCGGCGCACCGCTCACCGTCACGAGCGCTGCTCGTCCGATGAGTCGGCAGCCGCACAACGCCAACCCGCATTCGGTGCATCCCACGGGCATCGCGGTCGATATCCGGCGGCCTCCGCCGGGACCATGCCTGACCTGGGTTCGCGGCGCTCTCGCCGAACTCGAAACGAAGGGCATCGTCGAAGCAACGGAGGAACACCATCCGGTGCACCTGCACATCGCGGTGCTCCAGGTGCCGGGCGCGCGGGTCGCGCTGCCGGATCTCACACACGGCGTAGTCGTCGCGCGCGTCGCGCCACCGCAGAGCGTGGCGACCACGTCGAACGGCGACGTGAGCTTCGCATCGTCGAGTGCGCGCCCGCGCACCTATCAGGTCCGTCAGGGCGACACGCTGTGGGACGTGGCGCAGAAGACAGGCGTCAGCGTGAAGGCGCTCGCGGAGGCGAACAACCGCAGCATGAACACCGCACTCCAACCGGGCACGGTGCTCCGAGTTCCGGAGCCGGAGGGACGGTGAAACTTCACCGTCACTGCCCGCACTCGCGTAACAGCCGCTTGGGCTGAGGCGCGTTCGGAAAGAGCTGGCGCGCTTCGCCAGCATGTGAACGCACGCGCGCGCAGCTCCCGCGACGCGCGTACCCGTCCGCCAGTCGCACGTGAATGCGATAGCTGCCGGGATCGAGCGTGGATGCACGCTCGAGCTGACTGGGCCGGGACGTCGTGCTGAAGATCGACATCGCGCCGAGCTGCGCGGCGCTGCGCACGAGCGCCAGGCCGCCGAGCGCCGCGACCGCCACCAGTGCCACAGCGCGCAACGGGAACCCGAGAGTGACGGCCTTGCGTTCGCGCGACGGCGGCGACAACGCCCCGAGCAGCGACCACGCGATCAGTGCCGGTACGGGAATGAGAAGCACCGCGTCGAAGGTGCCCACGATGACGAGCACCGTGAGTGTGCCGAGCAGGGTACACGCGGTGAGCCGCTCTTCGGGCGTTCGCCCGTCGCGAACCGCGCGCAGTCCGTCGGCGAGAAGCGCCAGCATCGCGAGCCCGAGCAACACGAACGCGGCCAGCCCGCGCTCCGAGACGAACGTCATCCAGTCGCTGCTCGGCCACGGATTCGACGTCATGCCGTCGTCGGCGAGCGACGGGTCATCGTCCGCCGCGAAGCGAGGATACACGACGGCCCAGTTTCCCGGACCCACACCAAACAGGGGATGATGCAGTGACATGCGCAGCGTGTTGCCGTACTGGACGAGCCGGCCGCGACCGCTCCCCTCCTTGTAGTTCACCACGCTGCGCGCCGTGTCCATGTAGGGCGAGTCGCTGCGCCAGTCGAGTGTATTGGGCAGCACGAGCGCGAGCGCACCGCCCAACGCCGCGGCGAGTGGCAGGGCGAACAGTCGGCCGAGGCGCAGCGCTCCGCGTCCCCGCCCGAGCGCCACGACCGCGAAGATCAGCATCACGGCCGTCCCGACGATGAGCGCGAGCCACGCGGCGCGACTGCGCGACAGGATCAACGCAGCAGA
>JBJMNM010000690.1:0-4882 GCA_045804305.1 Gemmatimonadaceae bacterium
CCTAAGAGAGGAGCGAGAAATGCTCTGCCTCATGAGCGCCCGCCGACTCAAGCCCGGTGCATTCGAGCAATTTCGTCGCGCGTGGGAACCGGACTCCGACGACTACCCGCCCGGCTTCCAGCGCGCATACCACGCCCGTAACGTCCGCGATGAGGACGAGATCGTGTCGGAGTGTTTCCGCATTGCGCGCGACAACGCGGCGATCGCGCGGCGGATGCTCCGGCGCGGGGCGGGCGTAGAGCGAGCGGACTAGCCGGTCAGCCGCCAGCGGCGCGCAGCGGAAGGGGGAGGGGGAGGGGGATCTCGATCTGGCGTCCGTCCGTGGACGACTCGCCGGCTTGGCCGGCATCGGGCCGCGCGGCAGCGGGGCGGGCGCCGAGGAGGTGCAGCGTCTGATGGTAGAAGTGCAGGGTCTGCACGGGGGCGCGGAGACTCTCCGGCCCGGCCCGCGCGATGGCGTAGCCTTCCTCGCGCACGCGGCGCGGGAGCGCGCGCGCGAGTGGGTGGCGCAGGAGGCGCCGGATCTCCGTTCCGTTCCGCGCGAGCAAGGCCGCGCACAGGCCGTCCAGATAGTCGAGCATCAGCGCCCCGAGATTGGACCTAAATAACATATTGCGACTAATGTGCCAGAGGCAAGAGGTCGCTTGCCGGGGAGCGAATGGTTCCCGAAGCCCCGCGGTCCGGGTCAGTCGGTGAAGAGGTCGAACCGCACACCGCGCCGCACGCCGCGCCGTTTCCGGGGGGCGAAGCGAAAGAGCTGGGCGGGGCGGCCGCGGCCTTCGCTCCGCCATTCGTCGGTGGGCTCGACGAGATAGCTCGCCTGGAGGGCGCGCCGAAAGCTCGCCTTGTGAAGCCGTCGGCCGAGGAGCAGCTCGTACACCGCCTGGAGCTCGCTCAGGGTGAAGGTCGGTGGCAGCAAGCGAAAGGCGAGGGGCGATTGATCGACGCGCTGGCGCGCGACGGCCGCCGCACGCTCGACGATGGCGCGGTGGCGCGGGGCGAGCGACGGCAGCGCCGCGAGGGGAAACCACTCCGCGTCGCCGGCCGGCGGCTCCTCGCTGGCCGGCATCAACGCCACGATGCCGATGGACACGTCGGCGTCGCCAGGGTGCCGCTTTCCGTCACTGATCGCGCCGACCTGCTCGAAGAAGGCCGGGGCGGTGCCGAGCGCCGATTCGGCGATGCGCGCCGCCGCCTCCTCGAGGCCCTCGTCCGGCCGGGGGGCGTCCCAGGGAAGGCTCCATCGCTCGCGTCCCCCCGCCGGTGCCCGCATCAGCAGCACCGCCAGCGCGTCGGCCCGGGGCGACAACACGACGACATCGACGGCCAGCGTCGCGCGGCGAACAGCTGCCTTCATCGGGGAGGTGGAACGCTCGCGCATCACGCGCGAATTAGTAACAATACGTCACTAATGTCAAGTGCGTCCACGAGCCGCCGGTCGATAATAGTAGCAGTCTGGGTCGAAATGACCGCGGCGGCGTGAACGGTGATATACGGGTTTCCGAGCGCGGCGTCAACGGACGACCGTCCGCCGCGCGCGGACACGCGCCGGCCGCAGGACGCGCAAGAAGACGGCCGCACGGGCCGCGCCGCGACACACCGGCGCGAGCCGAACGACCGAACTCCTGCTCTCGGTATCGGTTAGGGCGTCGCCGCCGCGGTCGGCGGCACGGGATCGCGCCGCAAGCCCGCACCGTAGTCGGCGACTGACGGAATGGTGATCGGAAGCTGCCCGGTGATCGGCGCCAGCCCGAGCAGCGCTCGCGCCGCGGCGCGCTGCGACACCGGCAACGACCCCCACGCGACGAGATAGGCCGAGGTCGGCGGAAGGCCGAGCGCGATGTACGGATTGCTGAACGTGGCGAGGACCACCTTGCCGCCGCCGCGCTGCAGCCCGGCGAGCAGCGAATCCATCCCCTCCGGCGCCGCAAGCCGGGCCGTCGACGAGCTGGCACCGAAGTATGACGACACGATCGTCACGTCCGCACCCTGCGCCGCCCGCAGCGCGTTCTCCACCGACGCCGGCAGCAGCACCGGTTGCGGACTGGCGACGTACGTGCCACCTCCGACGGCGGCGCCCGCGGCGCCCGACGGAGCACCGAACACGGCATCGGGCGACAGGGTGAGCGCGCGAAGCTGGGGGAAGACACGCGTCAGCTCGGCGTTGAACGTCGTACCGGCGCCGAGGTCGGTGCGCGGCGCGAGGGTGATGCTCACGATGCGTGCGGTCTTCGGGAGGGTCATGAGCGGCACGACAGTCGCCGAGTCCTTCACGAGGGTGATCGCCCGCTCGGCGGTCACCCGGGCGGCCTCCTGATCGGCGCTGTCACCGACCACGCGGCGCATGGCGTCGACGTCGACCGTCCGCTGGCGGTCGAGCCCGACCTCGTGCTTGGCGATGAGCAGGCTCCGCACCGAGCGATCGATCCGCGACTCCGGGAATCGTCCGCTGCGCACCCCGTCCACGACCGCGTCGATGGCGCCGACGTCGTCGGTCGGCATGAGCAGCACGTCGGCTCCGGCGACGACGGCCCGCTGGGTCACTTCACCCATCGTCATCTTGCCGAGCACCCCGTTCATGTCGAGCGCATCGGTGACGACGATCCCGCGGAAACCGAGCTGACCACGCAGCAGCTCGGTGGTGATGCGCGGGTTGAGCGTGGCAGCGATGGGGGTGGTGTCGAGCGCCGGAATGAGGCCATGGAAGGTCATCATCCCGCGGACACCGGCCTGTACCGCGGCGCGAAACGGTACGAGCTCGACGCTGTCGATCCGCGCGCGCGACGCGTCCACACGGGCGAGCTCGAGATGGGAGTTCTGCTCCGTATCGCCGTGTCCGGGAAAGTGCTTTCCCGTGGCGAGCATCCCATTTTCCTGAATGCCTCGGACGAATGCCGCACCCAAGCGCGCCACGAGCTGCGGGTTCTCGCCGAACGAGCGCAGGCTGATGACGGGGTTCTTGGGGTTGTTGTTGACGTCGAGCACGGGCGCAAATGCCATGTGAATGCCGATCGCGCGCCCTTCACGAGCCGTCACGCGGCCCATCGCGTAGGCGAGCGCACTGTCGCGCGTCGCGCCGACCCCCATCTGGTACGGGAACGCCGTAGCGCCGCCAAGATCGATCGCGGTGGGAAGGAAGTACCCGCCACGGGCACGGAACGCAGCCCCGGTCTCGAGGTCGGCGCCGACGAGCAGCGGCAGGGTGCTGGCGCGCTGGAGCGCGTTGAGCTTGGTCGCGATCTCGGTCGGCGAGCCGACGGAGATGATGAGACCGCCCAGGTGCTGATCGCGAATCAGTCGCTCGATGCGACGAAAGGTCGGGTCGTCGGTCGCGGTGTAGTCGCCGAGCAGCCAGGGCCACACCATCTGGGCCGCCTTGTCGCGCAGCGACAGCGTGGCCAGCACCGAGTCCGCCCACGCCGTGTCGCTCGAGGCGGAACGTGGCGGGAGGAGGGCTGTCCGCGCGCCATTCTCGGCGGAGCTCGCTCCCGTGCCCATGCGCGGAACGGTGCACGCGGCGATCGAGCTCAGGAGCCCGGCGCCGAGGCACTGGGCCATTCTGCGCCAGCGCGCGCCTCTCACCACGTGATCGTCCCCTGCTTCGACGTGTCCACGCCTTCCTCTCCGCCCTGCTTGAACAGAAACGCACCCATGTTCTTGGTGAGGAAGCTTCGTGCCTGGGGGTCCATCACGTTGAGCCCGTAATGGTTGATGAGCATCGTCTGCTGCCGGAGCCATTGCGACCAGCACTCCTGGCAGATCTCCGTGACGACGCGGGCGCCGATGGCGCCGGGGAACGGGGGACGCTCGAATCCGGCGCGCGTCTGTCCACAGCGAACGCAGGTGACGGTGGCAGGCATCGGGGGGACCTCGACTGAGATGATTTCCAGACGAAATCTACACGGAAGAGGATGGCCTCGTTCATCCCGCGGCACGGGCCAACCGCCGGACCAACAAGAAACGGCACACGGGCGCGGCCCGTGTGCCGTTCGGCGACCATCGTCGCCTCCCATCGCCGAGAGCGTCAGGCCACGACGCCGTCGGCGGCCAGGTCGTCTTTTCGGCCGGCGGCCGGTCCATAGTTGCGCGCGTACTCGATCTTGGCGAGGCCGAACAGCTTGAGCGCGCGGATGTAGAACCAGCCGATGTCGAACTCGAACCAGCGCGCCTTGAATTTCGCGCTTCTGGGGTCGGCGTGGTGGTTGTTGTGCAGCTCCTCGCCGCCAAGCCAGATGGCGATCGGTGAGATGTTCCGGCTCTCGTCCTTCACCTCGAAGTTGCGGTAGCCGAGGGCGTGACCGATCCCATTGATGACGCCGGCGGCCCAGAGCGGGATCCAGATCATCTGCGCGCCCCAGACGAACGGGCCGACGAAAAAGCCGAACAGCCAGATATCGACGGCGAGCATGACGAGGATGCCCACCCAATTGAGCGGGGTGAGCAGATGGCGCTCGAGCCAGTCGTTCGGCGTGCCCTTGCCGTACTTCTCGAGCATGCCGGGCTGCCGCACTGCCTTGCGATAGTAGAAGGCCCCCTTGAGCAGGATCTCGCGCAGTCCTTCGATCACCGGACTGTGGGGATCACCCTCGCGATCGGCGAACGCGTGATGCTTGCGGTGGCAGGCGACCCACTCCTTGGTGACGATGGCCGTCGTCAGCCAGAGCCAGAGGCGCATCGGCGTGGCCGCGATGGCGTGCAGACGGACACCGCGGTGGGTCTGCGACCGATGTAGGAACAGCGTGACGCACACGTTGGTGATGTGGCCTGCGACGACGACGAACAGCAGGGGGATCCACCACCGGCTGGCCAGCGCACCGAAATGAAGCATGGAAAGGGACTCCGAGAGCATGGGTACACGCGACAATGTAATCTCCGACCGTCC
>JBJMNM010000691.1:0-2321 GCA_045804305.1 Gemmatimonadaceae bacterium
CGTGGCCACCGGCGCCGCCGCGGGCGACCATCCGCTCATCAAGGCGGACGGCGAGCGCGGCGTGTTCAGCGCGCTGGTGCCCGGCGTGAAGGCGGGCGACCGCTACGGCTTTCGCGTGAACGACGGCGGACCGTTCCCCGATCCGGTCAGCCGATCGCAGCCGGACGGAGTGCACGCGCTGAGCGAAGTGGTGGATCCGGATGCATTCGTGTGGCGCGACGCGCTCTGGGCGGGCGTGGCGCTGCCCGACTTCGCGATTTATGAGATGCACGTTGGAACGTTTACTCGCGACGGCACCTTCGCGGCCGCGGCTGAGCGACTGCCGGAGCTGGTCGCGCTCGGCGTGACGGCCATCGAGATCATGCCGGTCGCCGAGTTTCCCGGCACGCGGAACTGGGGCTACGACGGCGTGCATCTCTACGCGCCGCATCACGCGTACGGCGGGCCGGAGGGGCTGAAGCTGCTCGTGGACGCCGCGCACGCGTACGGTCTCGGCGTGGTGCTCGACGTGGTGTACAACCACGTTGGGCCGGAGGGGAACTACCTCGACCAGTTCGGCCCGTACTTCACCGACGTCTACCGCACGCCGTGGGGACGCGCCCTGAACTACGACGGCGCCGGCAGCGACGCGGTGCGCCGCTGGGTGCACGACAACGCGCTCTACTGGGTGACGGAATATCACGTCGACGCGCTGCGGCTCGACGCGGTGCAGGGGATCTACGACTTCGGCGCGCTCCAGCTGCTGGAGGAGCTGTCCGACGAGGTGCACGAGGTCGGCCGCAAGATGGAGCGCAAGATCCAGCTCATGGCGGAGAGCGACCTGAATGATCCGCGCGTCGTGCGTCCGCCCGAGCAGGGCGGCTATGGCATCGACGCGCAGTGGGCCGACGACGTCCATCACACCATTCACGCCACGCTCACCGGCGAGGACCACGGCTACTACGAGGACTTCGCCGGCATCGCGACGATCGCCGACGTCTATCGGGAGCCGTTCTTCTACGCGCGCCGCTATGCGCCGCACCGCGACCGGACGCACGGCCGATCGAGCGCTGGCGTGCCGAGGCAGCGCTTCATCGTCGCGGCGCAGAACCACGACCAGATCGGCAACCGGCCCAACGGCGATCGGCTCGCGTCCCTCGTGCCGGCGGACCGCACACGCCTGGCGGCGGCGCTCGTGCTGCTGTCGCCCTACATTCCGCTACTCTTCATGGGCGAGGAGTACGGCGAGACGGCGCCCTTCATGTACTTCATCGAGCACGGCGACCCGGATCTCGTGGAGGCGGTGCGGGCCGGCCGGAAGAAGGAGTTCGAGGCGATCGGCAAGGCGGAGCAGCAGATCGACCCGCAGGCGCCGGAGACCTTCGAGCGCTGCAAGCTCGATTGGCAGAAGCGCACCCGCGCGCGGGGGGCGCAGCTGCTGGGGCTCTACACCGACCTCCTCGCGCTTCGCCGGGAGGAGCCGGCGCTGCGTCCGGGGATGAGCATGGCGCACGTGGAGGGCAGCGCCGACTGGTGCACGGTGCTGCGCACGATGCCCTACCAGGGCGACATCTTCGACGCCGTGCGCGCGCAGCGCTCGCTCTGGTACGCCTTCAATCTGAGCGGGCGAGTGCAGCACATTCCCGTGCCGGAGGAGGCGACGTCGAGCTGGCGTCTCCGCCTCGGGACCGACGCCGAGGACTATGGTGGGACGGGACTTCTGGTACACTCCATTCCCGCGGTTGCACCGGAGAAGGCCGTGAACGACGCACCAAAGCGATTGTTGGAGGTTCCGACCCCGCAGCGCCCGTTCCGCACCGTGCCGGTGCAGGCGTGGAGCGCCGTGGTGTACGTCGCCGGGATGGACGAAGAGACCACGTAATGACCCACATGCGCGTCTGGCCTGGCCGTCCCTATCCCCTCGGCGCCATGTGGGACGGCACCGGGGTGAATTTCGCCCTCTTCACCGAGCATGCCACCGGCGTGGAGCTCTGCCTCTTTCGCGAGCCCGACGACGCGGTGGAAGCGGCGAAGATCCAGCTCACCGAGCGCACGGACCAGGTGTGGCACTGCTACCTGCCCGATGCGCGCCCGGGGCAGTACTACGGTTATCGCGTGCACGGGCCCTATGCGCCGGAGCAGGGGCACCGGTTCAATCCGGCCAAGCTGCTGATCGACCCGTACGCTAAGGCGATCACCGGCGCGATCAAGTGGAGCAACGACCTGTTCGCGTACAAGGTGGGCAGTCCCAAGGAAGACCTCGATCCCGATCCGGACAACTCGGCGGGCGGCGTCCCCAAGTCGGTGGTGATCGACAACGCCTTCACCTGGGAAGACGACGC
>JBJMNM010000692.1:0-3529 GCA_045804305.1 Gemmatimonadaceae bacterium
ATGAGTCCCGAGCAGGCCGGCCCGGATCAGAAGCTCGATCATCGCTCGGACATCTATAGCCTCGGATGCGTGCTGTTCGAGATGCTCACCGGCCACCCGCCGTTCGACGCCGAGAGCGATCTTGCCGTCCTCGCGCGGCATCTCCAGGACCGCCCACCGAGGTTGGCGAGCCACGAGGTCGACCTTCCGAACGCGGTGGAGCGGGTCATCCATCGCGCACTGGAGAAGGATCCCGAGCGCCGATTCCAGAGCGCGTCGGATCTCTCCCGTGAGCTGGACGTCGCAATCACGACCTGGGCCGACCAGCCATGGCGACCGTGGCGGTCGCTCTGGCGGCGGAGTGGCTGGCGTTGGAGTCGAGGACGGCGATCGTGGCTTCTTGGCGTGGGAGCGCTCCTCTCCTCGATCGGCGTCGCGCTGCTCCTCCTTGCGCTGCCGGGCGCAAGGGCGGTGCGATCGCGGGTGACCGCGCTGTGGAGCCCGGCGCTCGACAGCGCTCGCTACGTCATCGTGCCGTTCCGGCGTGGTCCGGGCGTGCCCCGCGAGGTGGTGCCGGAGCTAATGCTGCACGATGCCTTCGCCCGATGGTCGGGGCTGAAAATGGTGGAGCAGTTCCAAGTGATGGACGCCGTGGCGCGTCTCGACACGCTCACCTTTCGTGGCGATGATGCACGTGACGTGTCGAGCCAGCTCGGCGCAGGGCGCTATGTGTGGGGTGACGTGAGCGGCGTTGGCGATTCGCTCCGCATTCACGCCTCGCTGTTCGACGCCAACTCGGGGGCCATGCTTGACGAAGCTGCCGTCAAGGTCGGGCGGAGCGGCGCACAGGACGCTCCGTATCAGCAGATCGCTGACCGGCTCCTCTTTCACGGATCGACGGCGGCCGGCCGCCAGGAGGCCGACCCTGGTACGTCCTCGTTCGCCGCGCGCCGCGCGTTCCTCAAGGGTCAGCTCGCCTTGCAGGAGTGGAGTCTCGCTGCGGCGGACTCCGCGTTCGCCGAAGCCGTCGCGCAGGACCCCGACTACGCCGCCGCATATCTGTGGCTCGCGCAGGTGCGCGGATGGACGTCGAACGATCCGCAACAATGGCGAGCGCTGGCGGGGAATGCGATCGCGAAGCAGACACGCCTTTCGGAGCGCGAGCGGAAGCTCGCGGCTGCGCTGCTGTACATGGCCAATGGCGATTTTCCCGAGGCGTGCGCCACGTACAAGGCGCTGCGGAGAGCGGATCCGCGAGACTTCGCGGCGACGTTCGGGATGGGCGAGTGCGCTCGGCGCGACGAGGCAGTGGTCCCCGATCCTCGGAGCCGATCCGGGTGGCGGTTTCGTTCCAGCCGATTCCAGGCCGTCAAGGCCTATCGGGACGCGTTCGAGCTGCTTCCATCCATTCACAAGGCCTTTCGCGCCAGCGCGTTTGGCCGTGTGCGCAGCATCTTCATGACGGCGGCCGCCTCACGCCTGAATGGCCACGCGCTGCTGCCCGATACGACGCGATTCTGGACCGCGCCGTCATGGGAGGGTGATTCGCTCGTGCTGATCCCCTTCCCCACGGGACTCGATCAATCCGCGCCGGAGCGCACGCTGCCCGCAAGCCTCGCCGAGGCCGTCGACCACATGCGCTTGATGTTCCGCGATGTCGCCGCCTCGTGGCGGCGGACCTTCCCTGACGAAGTAGCGCCGAGGGAGGCGATGGCCGTTGCGCTCGAGCTGCTAGGAGATCCTACCGCGCTCGATACGCTGCGCGCCGCGCGCCCGCTCGCGGTGGACGACGAGCAACGCATTCGGCTCGCCGTTGAGGAAGTATGGCTGCGCGTGAAGTTCGGGGTGCCGGACAACGCGGCGAGCCTGGCCACGGCGAAGGCGCTCGCGGATTCGCTCCTGCGCGACGCCCTCGATCATCCGTCGAGCTCCGACAGCCTGCTGTCCGCCGTGGCGATGCTCATGGGCAGAGCAGACCTCGCGGCAGCACTCACGCGTCGCTCCGCCCAACCCGACCGGGCGTACGGCACGCTGCCCCCGCGCACGATCGCGTCCTCCCGCGCCCTGCTCGTCTTCTCCACTCTTGGCGGTCCCGTCGACAGCCTGCGCGTCCTCGAGCCACGAGTCGCCGCGGAGATTCGCGCTGCGGTACCGGCGCCGCGACAGCCCGGGCTCTTCGCGACGCTGCTTGGACAGGCGGCGGGTCTCGCGTTCCCCGTGTACCGGTTCGGGAGCTTCTCGTCTCTGGCCGGGATGGGGAACCCATTTCTCGACGCGCAGGCCGCCTTCGCCAAGGGCGATCTCGCAGGCGCGCGCCGTCTCCTCGCGACCGAAGGGGAGTATCGCGCCACCACGCGCGCCGCCGACCTCACCCTCGACATCACCTACACGGGCGCCTGGACGCTCGCCGCGCTCGGCGAACGCGCCGTGGCGATCGACTGGCTCGATCCCGTGCTGAACGCGGCGCAGCTCTATCCGCCCGAGGTCATCAGCCGGCCCGCCAACGCCGGTGCGCTGATGCGCGCCATGATACTTCGCGCCGAGCTGGCCCACGCGAGCGGTGATGCCGCGAACGCCCGCCGCTGGTCTCGCGCCGTCGCCATCCTGTGGGCCGACGCCGACCCCTTCTTGCGGCCGCTCGTGCAATCGATGCATACCATGGCATCCGCGCGCCCGGGCGCTGCCGCCCCCACGAACTGACATGTCCCGCGACTCCTACGACTTGCTCAAGCTGTCCATCGAGCGAGTGGTCCGCAGCGACCTCCCGCCCCCGCCCGCCGAGGAACAGCTCGCGGGCGCGATCGACCGGATCATGCTCGAGGAGGCGCGCGCAGGCGAGCTGCGCCTCGCTTACCTCCGCGTCCTCGTCGTCGCGCCACTGGTCGTGCTGACGCTCTGGCCGCTCATGCGAGACGGCGCCGCGGCAGCGAGTGCAGCGCTGGTGCTGCCCGCCGTCGCCAGCGTCGCGTGGCTCGGCATGTCCGTCGCCCTCCTGGTGGCGTTGCGCAGCGGCTGGTACGCCCGGTGGATACCGCACGTGCTGCCATTCCTGAGCGGCGCGATGATCCTGGCCATCTTCGTGCCGTCGATGGCGTTCTCCGACTCGGCGTGGCGCGCCAAGGCGCCGGAGGTCCTCGGCTACGTCACCGCGCTCTGCGCCTTCCTCAGCCTCTCCGGCGCATTGCGCCTGTCGCGGTCGGCGGCGCGAACGGGCACGACCCTCGCCGTCATCGTGTTCGTCATCGTCGCCATCAGTGCACAGATGCATCCGCTGCCGGGGCTGGCCATCACGATGGCCCTCGTCGGCACGGGGCTGCTGAGCGCGAGCGTCACCAACCTCGTGCGGCGCGTCGTGACGGACGAGGTCGCGAAGACCACCCTCTCCCGCCTCTACCATCACGCCGCCGAGAGCATCGACGCGCGCGAGCAGGTGCTGAAGATCGTGTCGCACGATCTGCGCAACCCGCTGCACACCATCTCGATGTGCGCGTCGCTGCTGATCGACGTCCCCCTCCCGGCAGACCAGCAGACCGAGCATCTCAAGCGGATC
>JBJMNM010000693.1:0-3972 GCA_045804305.1 Gemmatimonadaceae bacterium
CCTCCGAAAGCGACAGCTCGATACCGTGAGCATGGATGGCTCGCCGCATGCGGTGACGGCGGACGCCGTGGAGTCCAGTCGGTTCGACGTGGCCGATACGGGCGAGACCGCGCTCGACGAGATGGAGGCCAAGGAGCTCGGCTCCGCCATCGAGCAGGCAATCGCCCGCCTGCGCCCGGAGTATCGATCCTGCATCATGCTGCGGCATGTCGAGGGCCGGTCCTACGAGGAGATTGCCTCGACCCTGGACCTCCCCCTCGGCACCGTGAAGACCTATATCCACCGCGCTCGGCACGAGCTGCGCCGTGCGCTGGAGCACACACGAGAATGAGCCCCCGCCAACCGGTTCCGAGCCTGCCCCAAGGCCCTGAAACCAGTACCAACCCCTGTCCGTACATGGACCAGAGGCCACATGAACCATAGACACCTGCTCCCCAACGAGATCGACCTTCTGGTCGACGGCGAGGCCGGATTCGGCGTCGCCCCGCTGCGTGCCCATCTGCTCGAATGCGACGAGTGTCGCGAGCGGGTCGACGATGCGCGCGTCGTGGTCGAAGCGTTGGAGGCCCTCCCCCATTTCGCCCCCGACTCCCGACTGAGCGACCGCGTGATGGCCCAGGTGCCGGTGTTCGTGCCGGCCCACGTCGCGGCGCGGGACACGGTGCGCCGCTGGATGCCGCAGTCGTCGGCGGCCCGGATCGCCGCCGTCGCGGCCGGCACCTCGGTGGCTGGAGTGCTGACCCTCGCCATGGCATGGCTCGTGGCCGTGCAAGGCGACGCAGTGGTCTTCATGGCTGGCTTGCTCGGAGACCGTTTCCGCAGCGTGGTGGCTGCAGCGGCCCGCGATGTCGTCGTCGCGCTGCTGGGAGAGTCCGCCCTGTCGGCTCTGCAGGCCAGCGGAGCGGTGGGGACCTCACTTCTTCTGGCCGGCTTCCTTCTGGCGGCCGTGGGTACCGTAGCGGGGCTGCGACGGCTGGCCGTCGCCGGCCGGCGCGCCTAGGATGCGCGCCCTCGTTCGCACCCTGCTCGCCATCGCCGCGGTCGTCCCTTGCGCGCTGGGCGCGCAGGAAAAGGGCGCCGTACCGGCGCAGGGAAATGCCGCCGCCCGCGATCTCGACCTGCTCAGGCGTGAGTCAATCGCGGGCCTGTCGTCCGCGGACAGCATCTCGTCGAGCGGGCGGACCATCGCCGCCGGCGCCACGGTCAGCGGCAACGTTCTGGCGCGCGGCCCAGTCGTCGTGGCTGGCAAGGTCGACGGCTCCGTCGTGAGCCTTGCGGGAGACGTCACCGTGAAGCGCGGCGGCGTGGTGACCGGCGACGCGGTCGCTGTGGGTGGCCGAGTGGTCGCCGATAGTGGCGAGGTCCGCGGTGAGATGCGCAGCATGGACGCGCTGCCCAGCGCGGTCGCGGCGGCACCGGTCGTCGAGGCGCGGACGCCGATCCAACAGACGTTCGATAGTCTGCGACTCGTTGCGGGAACGTTCGGCGTGCTGCTCGTCATCGCCATCGGCGTGCTGCTGTTCGCTGGGCCAAATCTGGATGAAGTGGTAGTCACTCTGGAGCACCGCTTCGGGCGGGCGTTCTGGACCGGGCTGCTCGGACAGTTGATGATCCTGCCGGCGCTGGCACTGCTCGTCGTGGTGCTCGCCGTGAGTCTCATCGGGATCCTCCTCATACCGTTCGCGATCGTCGCCTACGCCATCGCCGTCGCCGGCCTCTTCACGCTCGGCTTCCTGGCCGTGGCGCGTCTGATCGGCGGCGCGATGCGGCGCGTTCCAGGCTCGACTCCGCGCTCGCAGGCGCTGAGCGCGCTGGCTGTGGGGGTCGCGATGTTCTTTGCCCTCTGGACCATCGCCGCGCTGTTCACCTGGGCACCGCTGGCGGCGTCCGTCGTGCGTGCCGCCGCGCTCGCGGCCACCTGGGCGGCCTTGACCCTGGGACTGGGCGCCACGCTTCTCTCGCGCGCGGGGACGCATCGCAAGGTCGCGGCTGGCACACGGCCCGTGGAGCTCGCCGCCTGGCAGACCCCGACACCGCTTACCGGTGTCGTCGCCGCGCGCCGGCCAAAGGCCGTCGCGACGGAGGGACGGTGACCGGTCGCGTCGCGGCTCTCGTCGTGGCCGCGCTCTGCAGCACGGCTGCGTCCGGCCTCGCGCAGAACGCGACGCCATGGCGCACCGTGGAGCTCTCGCGCCAACTGCGCGACACGCTGGCCCAACGGATTCACGTTCGATATGGCGCGGGCAAGGTGGACGTGCGCGGCAGCAGCGCGCCGCTGCTCTACGCGATGCGACTGCGATACGACGAGTCTCGCTCGGCGCCGCTGCATCGGTATGACGCGGAGCAACGGAGCGCCGTTCTGGGACTGGAGTCTCGGAGCACCGGCATCCGCACGTCGAACGAGCGCAACGAGACCGGCGAGCTGATGCTCGCCCTTCCTCGCACCGTGCCACTCGACCTAGCTCTCGAGCTGGGCGGCACGCAGTCGACGCTCGAGCTTGGCGGACTGTCGCTGCAGTCCCTCCGGCTCGAGTGTGGCGCCGCGGATGCCACGCTCATGTTCGCGACGCCGAATCGCACGCGCATGCGCGACTTGGAGATCGACGTCGGTGCGGCGGATTTCTTCGCGCAGCACCTCGCGAATGCCAACGCGGAGAACGTTCGCCTTCGCGGCGGTGTGGGTGTCGTGGACCTCGAGTTCGGTGGCGTCTGGACGCAGGACATGAACGTCTCCGCCCGGCTCGCCATCGGGAAGCTGATCCTCCGCGTACCCGCCGACGTGGGCGTGCGCCTCGAGGTGCAGCGCGTCGCCGCGGGGTTCGACCATCCGGGGTTCGTCAAGCGCGACGATGCCTGGTACTCCGACAACTGGGACACGGCGCCCCACAAGCTGCGAGTCCGCGCCGAAACCTTCTTCGGAAAGATCGACGTCCGGCGGGGCATGCGCTGATCCCCCTCGCACGCCTGGGCGTTGGCCCATGCCTTGCCCCCCGGTGCCTGGTGGAATCCCATCAGGCACCGGGCGCATTCATGATCATCAAGGGCTACAACGTCGTCCCGCTGCTCAAGAGGACGTGGCAGGAGATCGACACGGACGGTGTCGGCACGCTCGCGGCGACGACCGCGTATTACTTCTTCTTTTCGCTCTTTCCGCTGCTGCTCTTCCTCACGCCACTGCTCGGGCTGGTCGGGAATGGGCAGCAGCTCATGGAGTCCATGCTGTCGCGGCTGTCGGCCACGCTGCCCGGCGACGCTCTCTCGCTACTGCGCAAGACGCTGAGCGAGATCGTCACGTCGAATGGCAACGCCGGCGTGATGTCCATCGGCGTGCTGCTTGCCGGCTGGTCCGGCTCGAACATCTTCGGCTCGCTGATGGACGCGCTCAACGTCGCATACGACGTGACGGAGACGCGCCCGTTCTGGAAGCGGATCCTGCTCCGCCTCGGCTGTCTCGCCCTCTCAGCCGTCGTCGTGCTCGGTGCGACACTCGTCTTCCTCGACGGCGAGCGGCTCGCGCATTGGGTGGGCGACTCGCTGCACCTCGGTACGGTCGGCGTGGCGGTCGTGACGGCCGCGGAGTTCGTTGGCGCGTTCGCGCTCATGGTCGGGCTGGGGGTCATGATCTACAAGCTGCTCCCCAACGTGCAGCAGCGTTGGCCTCATCTGGTGGCGGCGTCGGCGATCACCACCGTGCTCTGGGCGCTCGCGACCCTGCTGTTCCGTCTGTACCTGCAGCACTTCGGATCGTTCAACAAGACGTACGGTGCCATCGGCGGCGTGATCGCCCTGCTCTCGTGGATGTACTACACGATGTACGTCGTGCTGGCGGGCGGGGAGTTCGCTTCGGAGCTGCACCACGGCTCCGGCGCCGTCGATCCGGAGAAGGGAGCGATCTACCTCGGTCGCATCGTCTCGGAGAGCGGACCGGGTCGCGCGTCGATGGAAAAGGTGAACCGCTCGCGCTAGCGCGTC
>JBJMNM010000694.1:0-5360 GCA_045804305.1 Gemmatimonadaceae bacterium
GCGCCGCTCCCGCACCCGAGGACGTTCTGGATCCTCTGGGAAAATCCCCTGCTGGCCGTCGGCGGCGGGAGCTGGCTCAACGAGTTGCTGAAGGTGGCGGGCGCCAGCAACGTGTACGATTCCCTGTCCGCTCCGTCGCCGGCGGTGAGCTTCGAGGATCTGCTCAGGCGCGATCCGGACGTGGTGCTCGCGTCGGCCACTACGCGAGCGCGTATGCTCGCCGATCCGCGTTGGCGAACCCTGCGCGCCGCGCGCGAGGGCCACGTGCTGGTGTTCGACACGACGATCGTGAACGGGCCGTCGGCACGTCTCGGCTCGAGCGCGGTGTCACTCGCTCGCCTCTTACATCCGGACGCGGTGAAGTAGTGCGTCTCTCCCGATGGCTCGTCCTCGCACTCGCGCTGCTCGCGGCCGGAACGGCGGGCGTGATGTTCGGCACGCTCCATCTCACGCTCGGCGAGGTGTGGGCGGGAGTGATCGGCACGGGCGCACCCATGCAGATCGCCGTCGTTCGCATCCTGCGACTGCCGCGCGTGCTCCTCGCCGCGCTCGTGGGCGCGGGGCTCGGTGCGGCCGGTGCCGCGCTCCAGGGCGCCACCCGCAACGGGCTCGCCGAGCCGTATCTCCTCGGCGTCTCCGGCGGCGCGGCCGTGGGCGCGGTGACGGCGGTGGCGCTGCACGCGCCCGCCGCGCTGGTGCCGCTCGCCGGGTTCGCCGGCGCGCTCGGTGCCGTGGCCCTCAGCCTTTTGGTCGCGCGAGCAGCGGGAGGCCAGGGCGACGCACGCGTGGTGCTGATGGCGGGCGTCGTCGTGGGCGCGTTCGCCAACGCCGCCATCATGGTCGTCCTCGCCGACGTGGATGCGAGCATCGTGCGCGGCGCGCTGTGGTGGATGATGGGCTCCGCGGCCGACGCCAGCTGGTCGCAGGTACGGGTGCTCGCGGTATACGTCGCGCTCGGCGTCGGCACGCTGCTCCTTCTCGCCCGCGCCATCGACGTGCTGGCGCTCGGCGAGGACACCGCGGCCGGCATGGGCGTCGACGTGGCGCGCGCGTCGCTGGGCGTGTACGTCGCGGGTGCGCTGCTCGCTGCAGGAACGGTGGCAGCCGCCGGTCTCGTGGGATTCGTCGGCTTGCTCGTACCGCACCTGGTGCGCATGGCGGGAGCGCGCACCCACCGCACGATCATCAGCGCGGCGGCGCTCGCCGGCGCGGCGCTCGTGGTCGCCGCCGACCTCATCGCGCGGGTCGCGCGCCCCCCGGCCGAGCTGCCACTCGGCGCCGTCACCGCCATACTCGGGGTCCCGTTCTTCCTCTCGCGTCTGCGGCGGCTCGCATGATCGTCTTCGACGACGTTGCCGTACGCTACGCACGACGCGAGCTGCCCGCGCTGGACGGTGTGTCGCTCGAGGCGCCGCGCGGGCAGCTGACCGCCGTCGTGGGGCCGAACGGGAGCGGAAAGAGCACGCTGGTCCGGGCGCTCGTCGGCAGGGCGGCAGTGCTTCGCGGCCGCATTCTCGTGGACGGTGTCGCGCATTCGGCGACCAGCCGCCGTGCGCTCGCCACGCGCGTGGCCGTGGTCACGCAGCGCGAAGAGCCGGCCTTCGCGCTCGCCGTGCGCGACTACGTGGCGCTCGGCCGCTACCCGCATCTCGGACTGTTGCGCGGCGCGTCTCGCCAGGACCACGCGGCCGTCGAGCAGGCGATCGCGCTCACGGAGACGGAGCACCTGATCGCGCGCGCCATCACCGAGCTCTCCGGCGGCGAATGGCAGCGCGTACGTCTCGCGCGTGCAGTTGCTCAGGGTGGCGATGCCATCGTGCTCGACGAGCCCACCACCTTCCTCGACGTCGGGCACGAGATGGCGGTGTTCGAGCTGCTGAGCCGTCTCGCGCGGGAGCAGCGCGCCGTTCTGCTGGTCAGTCATCAGCTCAACCTCGTGGCGCGGTTCGCCGATCGGATGGTGCTCCTACACGCCGGCCAGGTTGCCGCGGCCGGATCGCCCGCCGAGGTGATGCAGGGCGAGGTGCTCGAGCGCGTGTACGAGTGGCCGCTCGTCGTCACCCGCGACCCCGCCGTCGGTGCACCCGCGCTCGTTCCACTCCGTAGCAGGCCTCGCCGCCTGTCGTCCTGAGCAGGTCATAATTCACCCGAGGCCTAGACCGATGTTGCTTCGCACGTTCGCCCCGATTGCGCTGACTGCGGTTCTTCCCATGCTGTCGCTGGCGCAGGGCGTCGCACGCGACACGGCGCGTACTGCGCCGATCGTCGTCACGGCCACGCGTTCTGCTCTCACCGCCGAGCGCGCGCCGGCGTCGGTGTCGGTGATCACCGGGGAGCAGCTCCGCCGGCAAGGTGTGACATCGGTCGCGGATGCCCTTCGCGAGGTGCCCGGTCTCACGCTGGCCCAGACGGGGTCCTATGGCGCGTCCACGTCGCTGTTCATCCGAGGCGGCGAGAGCAAGTACACCAAGGTGCTCGTCGACGGGATTCCAGTGAACGAGGCGGGAGGCGCGTTCGATTTCTCCTCGCTCACCACGGACAACATCGATCGCATCGAGATCGTGCGCGGCCCCACGAGCGTGCTGTATGGTTCCGACGCGATGGCGGGCGTCGTGCAGCTGTTCACCCGTCCGGGTGCCGCGCGCGCCACGACCGAGCTGTCGGCGCGCGGCGGCCGGTTCGGCACCTTCGACGCCGAGGGGACCCTGCGCGGCAGTTCCTCGGCGCTGACGTATTCGGTCGGCGGCGGCCACCACGTCACGGACGGATTCCAGGCGTTCAACAGTCGCAACGTGAACGACGTCGGCAGCGCGCTGGTAGGTGCGCAGCACGGCGCGGCGGACGCGCGGCTCGCGCTGCGAGTGACGGACGTCGCCTTCCACTATCCGACCGACGGCAGCGGGCAGGTGGTCGACAGCAACGCGGTGCACCGCGAAGATCGCGTCGCCCTTGGCGTCGACGCCGGCTACCGATTCACGCCGTCCGCCGAAGTGCGGCTGGCACTCGCGTCGAACAGTGCCCATGGCGTGAGCGACAACCAGCCGGACAGCCCGGGCGACGTGAACGGCTACTATTTCACCACGGCGGAGCGCTCGCACCGCCGAAGCGGTGATCTGCGGCTGCAGCTGACGCTGCCGGCAGCCTCGCAGCTCACCCTGGGCGGGCAGGTCGAGCGCTCGTGGCAGGAGAGCGGCACGACGAGCAACTTCGGCGATACGCCGCCCTACAGTCACGTCCGCCGCACCACAGGCGGGTATGCACAGCTGCTCGTGACGCCCGCGCCCTTCACCGCGGCGTTCGGCGCTCGCTACGAGCACAACGAGCAGTTTGGAGACTTCGCCACTTATCGCGTCGCGGGTACGGCGCAGGTGTCGTCCGCCACGCACGTACGCGCGAGCTTCGGCACCGCGTTCCGCGAGCCGACCTTTCTCGAGAGCTACGGCGGCGGGTTCGTGAACGGCAACCCGGCGCTCGCGCCCGAGCAGGCGTTCAGCGTGGACGTCGGCGTCGAGCAGCGCCTCGGCGATCATGGCACCCTGGGCGCGACGTACTTCAACAATTCGTTCCGCAACATGATCGATTACCGGTATGCGCAGACGGGGCCGGACTACTTCAACCTCGCACGCACGCGCACGTCGGGACTCGAGCTCGAGGGGCGCATCGAGCTGTTGGCCGGCTTCCACGCCGACGCGGCTTTCACCTATCTCGACACCAAGGTCGTGGATCCGGGGGCGAGCACCGCGCCCACGGCGTTGTTCGTGCCGGGCGCGCATCTGCTCCGCCGTCCGATGCATACCCTCGATGTGGGCGTGGGCTACCGTGCCGAGCAGGGAGGACTCGACGTCCGCGCACGGCGCGTCGGCACGCGGGAAGACAACTATTATGCGCCCGACTTCTCGGCCAGCCACGTGACGCTGCCGGCTTATACGCGCGTCGATCTGTCGGGTGAGCTGGCGCTCACGCCCGCCTCGATGCGCCGCGGCCGCGCGACGGCCACCCTTCGCGTCGAGAATCTGTTCGACGCGCGCTACACCGACGTCGCGGGCTTCAACTACGACTTCCGGCTCACCGACGAGTCGTCGTTGCGCCAGACGGGATACCGCGCCGCCGGCCGCCGCGCGCTCGTCGGGGTCCGCCTGAGCTATTGAACGGTCCAGCGCTATCTTTCCTGCATGGCGCTGCTCGCGACCGACGCGATCGTCCTTCACGCATTCGATTACCTGGAATCCTCGCGCATCCTGCGTCTCGTGACCCGTGAGGGCGGGGTGCGCAGCGCGCTCGCCAAGGGCGCGCGTCGCTCGTCGCGCCGGTTCGGCAGCGCCGTGGACCTGTTCGCGCAGGGGAACGCGCAGCTCTACGCCAAGCCGGGCCGCGATCTCGACACGCTGAGCGCGTTCGACGTCGTGCTCGCGCGCCCGATGCTCGCCCACGATCTCGGTCGCTTTGCCGGGGCGTCGGCGATCGCCGAGCTCACGCTCCGCTTCGGGCGCGAGGCGTCCGACAACGGGCTGTTCGACGTGGTCGCCGACGCGCTCGACGCGCTCGCGGTCGCCGAGTCCGATGCCACGATCGCCGCGACGCTGGCCAGCGCCTGGCGAATCGTCACCGAGCTGGGATTCGCGCCCGCGACGGACGTCTGCGGCGATTGCCACGCGCCGCTCGACCCGACCGCGACGGTCATGTTCAGCCATCGCGCCGGCGGCGCGCTCTGCGCACGGTGCGGCCGGCTCGCGCCGGCCGGCCGCAAGCTGCCGCCCGAAGCGCGCGACACCCTGCGCCGCTTCATCGGCGGAGAGCAGGGTCCCCCACTCGACGACGCCTCCGCGCGTGCGCACCAGCGGCTATTGCGTGAGTTCCTCGCCGAGCATCTCACCGACGGGCGTCCGCTCCGCGCCCTGGAGCTGTGGGAAGATCAACGGTGGTAGCGCCGAGCCGCCGATGATTCTCGGTACGGCGGGACACATCGATCACGGCAAGACCACGCTCGTGCGCGCGCTCACGGGCGTGGACACCGACCGGCTTCCGGAGGAGAAGCGTCGCGGGATCACGATCGACCTCGGCTTTGCGCCGCTCGTGCTGGAAGGCGTCGGCACGATCGGCGTGGTGGACGTGCCGGGCCACGAGGCGTTCGTGCGCACCATGGTCGCGGGCGCGACGGGGATCGACGTGGCGATGCTCGTCGTCGCCGCCGACGAGGGCGTGATGCCGCAGACGCGCGAGCATCTCGCGATTCTCTCCCTCCTTGGCGTGCGCGGCGGAGTCGTGGCGCTCACCAAGAGTGACCTCGTGGACGCCGACTGGCTCGCCCTCGTGGAGGAGGACGTGCGCGAAGCACTGGCGTCGTCCACGCTTGCCGACGC
>JBJMNM010000695.1:0-2617 GCA_045804305.1 Gemmatimonadaceae bacterium
CGAGATCTGGACCGACGTGGACGGCATGCTCACCGCCGATCCGCGCGTCGTCGAGGGTGCGCACCTCATCGAGCGCATCGGCTTCGAGGAGGCGTCGGAGCTGGCCTCCTTCGGCGCGAAGGTGCTGCATCCCAACACCATTGCCCCCGCCGTGATGCGCGGCATTCCCGTCTGGGTGCTCAACTCGAAGCGCCCCGAGGGCACGGGCACGCTCATCACCTTCGATGCGCCGCGCCGCAGCGTGAGCGCGATTGCGGGAAAGAGCGGCGTGACGCTCGTGAAGGTGCGGAGCGCGCGCATGCTGCTGGCCGAAGGATTCATGCGCACCTTGTTCGACGTGTTCGAGCGCCACCGCACGTCGGTGGACGTGGTGTCGACGTCGGAGGTGAGCGTGTCCGTCACGATCGACGACGCCGCGCGCCTGGAGGCGCTGGTGGTGGATCTGCGCGGCCTTGGCGACGTGGCGATCGAGCGGAACCGCGGCATCGTGTCCATCGTCGGCAGCGGGCTCGCCGACGGGGGCGAGACGATGGCGCGCGCGCTGTCGGCGATCGGCGCCCTGCGCATCCACATGCTGTCGCTGAGCTCGAGCGGGATCAACCTCACGGTCGTCGTGGATGGCGAGCAGGTGTCGCCGGCGATGCGTCGGCTGCACGCGGAGTTTTTTTCCACGACCAGGCTGGCCTCATGACCACGCTCCCACTGGCGCTCATCGGAATGGGCAGGATGGGCCGCGCGCTCGAGCAGCTCGCGCCGGATCGCGGGTTTCGCGTCGTGGCTACCATCCACCATGAGCACGCCATCACGAAGGAGTCCCTCAACGGCGCGGCGGTGGCGATCGAGTTCACCACGCCGGCCGCCGCCGCGGCGAATGTGCTGGCATGCGCCTCGGTGGGCTGTCCGGTCGTGGTGGGCACGACTGGCTGGTACGAACAGCTTCCCACGGTTCGCCGCATCGTGGAGCAATCCCGTGGCGCGCTGCTCACCGCGCCCAACTTCTCCGTGGGCGTCGCGATCTTCGAGCGCATCGTGGCCGAAGCGGCGCGGCTGTTCGCCGATCAACCGTTTTTCGACTCGCACATGATCGAGACCCACCACACCGCCAAGAAGGACGCGCCGTCCGGCACCGCCGCATCGCTCGCGCGGGCCGCCGAGGCCGCGTCGGCAAAGCCGATGCCCATCACGAGCGTGCGGGTGGGCTCGGTCCCCGGCACCCACGAGGTATTGTTCGACGGCGCGTTCGAGCAGGTGCGCCTCGTCCATGAGGCGCGGGACCGGCGAGTGTTCGCCGAGGGCGCTCTCGCCGCCGCCCGATGGCTGGTGGGTCGCACGGGTGTGTTCACCATGCAGGACGTGCTCGCACCGCCGCATGCCACGCCTCACACGACGACGCGATGAGTGACACTGACTTGGTGGGTTGCGGCACCGCGCTCGCGACGCCGTTCACAGCGGGCGGCGCGATCGACGAGCGCGCGCTGCGCGGCCTGGTCGACTGGCAGATCGACGAAGGGATCGACTTCCTCGTGCCCTGCGGATCTACGGGAGAGGCGGCGACGATGACGCCCGCCGAGCACCGGCGCGTGGTGGAGATCACGGTGGAGCAGGTGCGCGGCCGCGTGCCCGTGGTGGCCGGTGCGGGCTCGAACGACACCAGGAAGGCGATCGACTTCTCGAAGCACATGCAGGACGCCGGCGCGACGCACCTGCTCCACGTGTCGCCCATGTACAACAAGCCGCCACAGCGCGGCATCGTGGCGCACTTCCGCGCGATCGCCGATGCGGTGGATCTGCCGATCGTCGTGTACAACGTGCCGGGGCGCACGGGAAGCAACATCGAGGCGTCCACGACGCTCGAGCTGGCGGCGCATCCGCGAATCGCGAGCGTGAAGGAGGCATCGGGCAACCTGCCGCAGATCACCGACGTGATCGCGGGAAAGCCGGCGCACTTCACCGTGCTCTCCGGCGACGACGAGCTCACGCTGCCGATCCTCGCGCTCGGCGGCGATGGTCTCATCTCGGTGGTCTCCAACGTGGTGCCGAAGCTGATGACGGAGCTGGTGCGTCTTGGCCGGGCTGGAAAGCTCGCCGAGGCGCGTGAGGTACACATGCGGCTGCTGCCCTGGATGCGCGCCGCGTTCGTGGAGTCGAACCCGCTGCCGGTGAAGGCCGCGCTCGCGATGATGAGCAGGATGGAGAACGTGTTGCGGCTGCCGCTCGTGCCCATGGCCGACGCGAAGAGCGCCGTGGTACGAGCGGCGCTCGAGCGCGCGGGAGCGCTCTGATGGCGGCACGCAAGACTGCGGTCGATCAGCACTTCGCGGCCAAGGTGCTGGCATATTCGGAGACGCCCGCGGGTCAGGCGCTCCTTCCGGATGCGCAGGAGGTCGTGGAGACGCTGCTCGACGCGCTCGAGGCGGGCGCGGTGCGCGCCGCCGAGCGCGACGCGCAGGGCAACTGGAACGCCGTCCCGTGGGTGAAGCGCGGCATCCTGCTCGGCTTTCGGGTGGGGAAGATCGTGGAGATGTCGATCGGTGGGCATCACGGCGAGCCGCGCTTCGCGTTCTTCGACAAGCATGTCTACACGCCGAGGGGACTGACCCTCGGCGACGGTGTGCGC